>SKYG01000069.1 GCA_007128045.1 Bacteroidales bacterium
TCACGCTTAACCAGGCATTACAAGCCGGGGTGCCCGGTTTTAGTGCCGCTTCAGTTGCTGGCATCAGTGGCGGATTCCAAATGATTGCGCCTACTGTTGATGTATCACTATTAGATATTGCCACTATACAAGCATATTACCAGGGGGCCACACCCATGTTTCAGGCGCAGCAAGCAGAAATGCAGCAAAATCAGGCGCTTACTGCCGACAAAGAAGTTGAAGTTACCCAAACAGGATCAAGCTTTGCCCCCATCTTTGGGGTTCATTTACAGTTAACTGACAGGATCAACCTGGCGGCCAAGTACGAACACAGAACCCCGTTAAAGGTTAAAAACAACACCACAACCGACGATCTGGGTGCTTATCCCGACAACCAGGAAACTGCCAACAACCTTCCATCGATGCTTTCCTTAGGTGGCAGCTTCGGCATTACCAGCAAACTTACTATAAGTACCGGCGTGCATTATTATTTTGACAAATCAGCCGATTACGGAAGAAGCCTGCCAAATGACGAGATCATCGACAACAACTTCTGGGAAGCAGGCCTGGGCTTTGAATACAACATAAACAGGTTCTTTCTGGTGAGCGCCGGCTATTTACGCACCCAAACCGGAGTAAATGAATTGTATCATACTGATCAGAATCACAGCCTGTCAACAAACACTGTAGGTACAGGTGTCCGTGTACAATTTACCAATTTACTGGCCTTGAATGTAGGAGCCCTATACTCACAATATGTTTCACACACCAAAGAATTTACAGTCGGCCCAGCAAGCTATAAAGAAGATTATGATAGAACCAACATGGTATTCGCCATCGGCATCGATCTGAAGTTGTAAATTCAGACCTACATACAGAAAAACAAACAACAAATAAAAAAAGCTGCGAGTTATTTCGCAGCTTTTTTTATTTTTGCACCGCGAAACCAGGGAACCTGTAAACCTCGTCACCCTCGGTCTGCAGGGGATTTCTCGCTTCGCTCGAAATGACGGGTGGTAAACACCCACTGTCTTCACCTGGAAACGGGCAACCACAAGGGTTGCCCCTACGGAAAATCAAACAACCCGCAACTCCCTATGGAACAACTCACCGATCAGATTGCCAACGCACACATCCTGAATCAGTTTTTTCTTACCTTCCTGATGGTTATATCTATGGTGCTGGTATCCCGCACCTTCGTTGCAGGAACCAGGTATTCTCCCATTTTGATCATCGTGGTATTTGGCCTGATCATGGGTCTTATCCTGGTAAGCAGTGGGCTGGCAACGCCCGGTCTGGCGGAGTTCCCTGTCATGGATCTGGCCAGCAAGGTTACCATAACAGCTCTGACAGCCTCATTTTTTGTTGGCGGTCAGGAAATCAAAAAGATCATCACCGGTCAGAAGATCGACAAAAAGGATATCGTAGTTCAATCTACCGAAGAGATATTTCTGGGCACCAAGTTTACCCAGTTTATGTTCATCATCAGGGCATTTTTTATATTGATCGGTATTGAATCGCTGAAGCGCGCCATCCTGGGGATCGAAACCGGGGGCATGATTGACAGGTTTTACCCCTTGCTTGGATACCTGGGGCTGGTGGCATCCATCATTCTGATCGACTACCGGGCCAAAATTGACAATAAATCCGTTTACATCAGAAAGGGCATCATAGAAACAGGCCTTATCCTGGGAATCCTGATAGGTTCTTATTTTGTTGCTCAATGGATAAACCCTGTCATTGCTTTACCTGAGATTTTCTTTGCCATGATTATCTCAGTGGCTATGGGAGCTATATTTTCAAGCTGGAGGTTCGGGCCAACCATCAGGGCATTGCTATTTGCCGGGATACCAGTTGTATTGGCAGCCAACTTTATGGTAGGTGGTTCGCGCATTGCTGATGCCTTTATGCTGTCGGGCATGACATCAGTATTGTCGTTTGGCTTCTTTGGGCAGTTATTGTGGATGTTTGGCGGACTAGCCATATTAATTCTGTTCGGCAAGGTAAATCATATTCGTAACCTGGCCCCGGGAATGGCCGGATCACTGTCACACTCCGGATTGACTGGTGCTTGTACGGCAGGCGACTTCGGGGTGGAAGCAGCGGTCAGGGCCCCCATCATGATCAATGTCCCCTTCATAGGACATATATTCGTATTTTCTATCCTGGCGGCCAGCGTTGCAGCAGGTCATTTACTAATCCCTTACGCACTGGCGGTACTGTTGGCAGGCTTAATAATCACCATTCTTTCTTTTCGCACCTTAAAAGGGGCAAAGGGAAAAGATGCCATTGAAATCAAAGGGTTGATGTTGTTTTCTCTGGGATGGCAACTTACCGCAGTATTCGGCGGATTTGTATTGCTGAACCTTTCCGGAATGCCATTGGCCGATACCGTGATGGCGAACTCTTCCGCCATATCTCATTTCGGACTGTTTGCAGCCATTCAGGGCGGCATGTTTGGTGAACATGCAGCAGCACTGATCGCCTTTGTGTTTGCCATGCCATTCCTCGTTCACCCTATGGTGTTCTGGATTTTCGGAAAAACCAGGGAAAACCATGGCATCATGCCCGAAAAAATTGTATTTATACTTGCAACAATCGGAATCCTTGGAGTGCTGTATTCAGTATTGTTTTAACCAACAATTTAAAAGGACAGGCCAAGTCCTGTCCATACAAAAGTTCTTTCCAAACAGTTCAAAAATTCAACAGCAATTACTCCCCACTACCCCGTTCACCGATAAAGTACTGTTCCTTGTGTTTGAAAAACACATTAAAAGTGGTGAGTGAACCGTAAATACGGGTAATATATTGCTGCAGGTTCACTTTTTCGTCATCCTCCAGTTTCTCATTGCTGTTGATACGTTGTTCGAGTACACGCAGGCGGTCACGTACCAAAACGATCTTATGGAAGAAGGCATCGATGGGAATCTCTTTTGACTTCAGGTCGGAAACACCGGGTTTAAGGATCATAACGCCCCGTTTCCACTTGTCTGCCATCTCCACCAGCTCCGGAAAATCAGCATAACGTTTGAGTACGCCTGTGAAGACTTTTTCAAGATCAGCCAGACTAATTTGCGAACTGCCACCACCACCTTCACCAAGGTTCTGTACTTCTGACGGTTCAACCAATTTTAAACCTTGAAAGCTTTTTGCAATTTCTTTGTCACCACGATTCAGAAAAAACACCCTGATGGTGGTTAAGGTGGTCTTTGTGACAATGCCAACACCAAACTGGGGATGCTCCACCTTGGCGCCAATGATTATTTGTTCTGTGTCCATAGTTGTATGTTTGTATGCATGTGTTGTGAGTTGAATTGTGAATTGTGAATTGTGAATTGTGAATTGCGAGTTGTGAGTTGTGAGTTGTGGGTTACCTGGTTACGATTCAGCCTCATGGTTCATAAATCCTTGTTGCTTAAGTACATCGAGCAATACCTTACTAAAATGTAGGTTGTCCTTTTTTGTATATCGTTTTTGGGTAAATATCTGTGCCAGGTTGTCCAGCTTATTTTCTTCAATGAGTTTTGCAGTCAAAGGGAGGCTCTCCTTTTCACGATAGATATCTTCAATATCAGCAGGTGAATAATCTTTATATGTTTCATGGTGTATCAGTCCGCTGCCAGGCAGTCTGTCAGTAAGTCCGGGGTCTTCATCGGGATATCCTGCTACGAGTGTCGTTATTGGAACCACGCCTTCAGGAAGATTGAAGAAACTAATCAGTTTGTCAGCCTGATAGGTGGTGGTACCCAAATAGCAAATCCCCAATTGGAAGGCTTCGGCTGCAACAGCCACATTCTGGGCTACCAGCAAAGCATCTATGGCGGCAGTAAAAAAAGACAAAAAATTGTCGTAGCCCGGATCAGCATTTCTCAGATCACACCATTTATTAAACCGGTTAA
>SKYG01000051.1 GCA_007128045.1 Bacteroidales bacterium
AGCCTGTACCTCACCACTCTGACGCCGGTCGAGCAAATATGAAGACTTGTACCACAGGTCGCGCATCTGATCAATATCCAACACCACATCAGAACCTTTTCCGCTAAAAGTAAGCGCCCGCTGTGCAACAGGATTACCCAAAACATGGTATCTCAAATGATGGTTCTGCAAGATGGTCTCCACCTCATCTATTGACAGCACCTGGATAACCACACCAGGGTTTTCACTAAGTAGTATCTTCACCAGGTCTGTTTCTTCAAACCTTGACAGGTCGGCCGCTATGCCATAATCCACATTAGCGAAACACATCTCCAGCAACGTAACCACCAATCCTCCGGAAGAAATGTCATGGCCGGCAAGGATCAGGTCTTTAGCAATCAGCTCCTGGATAGCTGCAAAACCACCCATAAAATATGCGGCATCACAAACACTCGGCACCTCCTGACCCATCTGGTTGGTCACCTGGGCAAAGCTGCTGCCTCCCAGTTTGAGCCGGTCGGCAGAAAGGTCAATATAAATGAGTTTGGTACTCTCATCCTTAACCATCACAGGCTCAACCACCTTACGAACATCAGACACTTCGGCAGCGGCACTGACAATGACCGTACCCGGCGAAAGCACCTTTTCCCCATCCTTATATTTCTGTGTCATCGACAGGGAGTCCTTACCAGTCGGCACATTGATACCCAGCTTCACTGTAAAATCGCTCAACGACTGCACGGCAGCATACAAACGGGCATCCTCTCCTTTGTTCTTGCACGGCCACATCCAGTTGGCACTCAGGCTCACGCCCTTCAAGCCGTGGGTGAGCGGTGCCCACATGATATTGGTAAGCGACTCGGCAACAGCCATTACTGAGCCGGCAACAGGGTCGATCAGCGATACCACTGGCGCATGGCCAATAGAGGTGGCAACACCTTCGTTCCCACGGTAGTCAATAGAGGTTACACCCAGGTTATTCAGCGGAAGCTGTAGCTCACCGGCACATTGCTGCTTTGCCACCCGGCCGGTCACCGACCGGTCGACCTTATTGGTAAGCCAGTCCTTACAAGCCACAGCTTCAATCTGTAACACATCCTCTATATAATCCTTTATTTTCGTGGGATGGTATTGTAATTCTTCATAAGGCTCATCAACAGTAACATCACTCATCACGGTCTTGGGCGGATTACCAAACAACTCTGCCAGCTGCAGGTCTATAGGTGCAAGACCCTTGTCATCCGCAAACTTCAGGTGCATATCGCCGGTGGTCTCTCCCACTACATACATGGGCGAGCGCTCCCTGTCGGCCACCCTTTCCAGATCCTCCAAATCTTTTTCATTCATCACCAGCCCCATGCGTTCCTGCGACTCATTGCCAACCACTTCGCGGGCCGACAGGGTTGGGTCGCCGATGGGTAACTTGTCGAGATGTATCGTTCCGCCAGTGTTTTCGACCAGCTCAGAGAGGCAGTTCAGATGCCCTCCGGCACCATGGTCATGGATGGAAATGATGGGGTTGTCGTCGCGCTCTACCATGGCACGTATGGCATTCATAGCACGCTTCTGCATCTCCGGGTTGGAGCGCTGCACGGCATTCAGCTCAATGGCATTGCCATACTCGCCGGTAGCCACTGATGACACAGCACCTCCGCCCATACCAATCCGGTAGTTGTCGCCGCCAAGTACCACAATCTTGTCGCCTTCTACAGGCATCCCCTTTGCCCAGTCCTTTTCTTTGGCAAATCCGATACCACCTGCCAGCATGATCACCTTGTCGTAGGCAAACATCTTCTGCTTCTCAACATGTTCAAAGGTGAGCAGGGAACCGCATATCAAGGGTTGGCCGAATTTGTTACCAAAATCGCTGGCCCCGTTGGAAGCTTTTATCAGGATCTGCTCAGGGGTTTGATACAGCCAGGGTCGTTCCGGCACATTCTTTTCCCAGCTGCGCCCGCCATCGGGTCGTGGATAGGCAGTCATATAAACAGCCGTTCCGGCCAGAGGCAATGATCCCTTACCCCCTGCCAGACGATCACGAATCTCACCACCGGTGCCGGTTGCAGCACCATTGAAAGGCTCTACGGTGGTCGGAAAGTTATGAGTTTCAGCTTTTAGCGAAATAACGGTATTTATAGGCTTTTCGTTAAAAAAGTCTGGTTTATCCTGTGTCTCAGGTGCAAACTGAATGGCGAATGGGCCTTGAACAAAAGCCACATTGTCTTTGTAGGCTGAAACCAGGTAGTTGGGATTCTCCTTAGAGGTGCGTTTGATCAATTGAAAGAGGGTGCTTTCCTGTTCCTTCCCATCGATAATGAATGTGCCATTAAATATTTTATGCCGGCAATGCTCCGAGTTCACCTGGGAGAAGCCGAACACCTCGCTGTCGGTAAGCTTACGGCCAAGCTTGTGACTCAGGTCGTCAAGATAGTCTACCTCTTCATCGCTTAGGGCCAATCCTCCTTCCCGGTTATAGGCAGCGACATCCTCAATAAGAACAATCGGGTCAGGCTGTTTATCTATGGTAAATAGCGTCTGATCCAGGCCCTTATATTGTTGCTGCAACATGGGATCATACGTTGCTTCCGGACTGGCAAGCTTGAAGAATTCCTCTATGCGGATGATACCTTTGATGCCCATGTTCTGGGTGATCTCCACGGCATTGGTACTCCAGGGGGTGATCATCTCGCGACGGGGACCTGCAAAATACCCATCCAAAGTATTATTATCCAACAACTGTGATCCACTAAAGAGCCATTCCAGCTTTTGAATATCTGTTTGGGAAAGGTGATTATTTACGTGAGCAGCAATAACCTGGGTGGAATCATCTCCAAAAAAAAGAACCATGAATGAAACGAATTTTAAATCATAAATTAATACATGCGAACCATGATAGCATTCGCGATGCAAATTTAATCAGTAAGCGCCATAAAATGGCGTTTTTTTGACATGAATATTATCAGATAGAATCAAAGTCCAGCCCCAGTTGCACGAACAGCTCTGACAGGTCCGTCAGGGCAGTCTTCAGGGCAGCCTTCTCGATGTTGGTCAGGCTGTCTATTTTGATCATATTGTCAGGATTATTGTTCGACATGATGCATGCAGTCTGGTGACGATACCTTAAAAACATCAGGAATTCATATGCCTTGATGATTTCCTTAATAAAGTCTTTATTAATATTTCCCGCGTTCATGATGTGTTTCAGGCGGTAAACGGTATTGGTTTCGTTACTACTGTTTTTCAGCGCATACAACCGGGCAAAACCGACCACTGGCATCATGGACCTCTTCAGATCAATATGTTCCTGCTTCTCTGAGAAAGAAACTGCTTTGGTTCGGTTCACCGAAAGTGCCAGGTTAGACAGAAACACATTATTCGACTCTGTATGGCGGAGGATGTCGCGTCTCAGCTCATCGACCATGGCACGGTCGCCATAAACATGCCGCACATCAAAGAAGATGGATGTATCGAGAATGCTCTCAGGATCGCTGTTGCCAACCCAATCCCGGAAATATTCCTTCCACTTTGAGAGCGGCTGGCACCAATCGGGGTTTTGGGCCATGATCTTTCCTTTGCAGAATTCATAGCCGATGTCGTTAAGCCACCGGTTAATTCTTTTGGCCAGCTCAAGAAAGTATTCCCTCCCTTCAGTTGTTATCTGATCGTCATAAATGATTGCGTTGTCCTGGTCTGTTTTCAGGGTTTGCTCTTCCCTGCCGTCGCTACCCAACGCCACAAAAGCAAATGGTCCGGGAGGTTTTCCCAGCATCCCGACGCAAAGCTCCACCACCCTCTTCTCAATGGCATCGGAGATCGCTGTGGAGATTTGCGCTATGTTACGACAGTTGGAGTCGGTGCTTAGCAGTACGAATAATATGCCAGGCAATTTGTCATATAGC
>SKYG01000170.1 GCA_007128045.1 Bacteroidales bacterium
ACTTCAATGTCAAGCGGATTTACAAGCTGCCTTTGATGAGATAGATTCCATGCCAGCAACAGCGACAATTACTGAAGCAGATCTTTCGGGAAAAACCGTTACAGCAGGGGTGTATCAGATCGATGCCGCAGCAACACTCGCCGCAAACCTGACTTTAGATGCCCAGGGTGATACTGAAGCAATGTTCATTTTCAAGGTGACTGGCGCATTTTCGGTGGCCACAAACGTAGATATTCATTTAATTAATGGCGCAAGCGTCAATAATGTTTTCTGGAATGTAGATGGCGCTATAGATGCGGGCGCTGGAGCCACCATGAGGGGTACATTTTTTGCTTTAGCAGGCGCAATCGCTTTAGGAGATGAATCCACACTTGAGGGCAGGGCACTTACAATTACTGGTGCCGTTACCACAAACAATAGTACTGTTTCAGTATGTCTTAAGCCGGCTCTGCCAACGATTACCCTCACTCAGCCAAATTGCTCCCAGGCTAAAGGATCCATTAACCTAACCGGAGGCGCTGATGGAATGACCTACAGAATAGATTATTGTGCCTATACAAATGACACAGGCGAATTTACCGACCTAATGGCAGGTACATATCTTGTAACGGCAAAGGATGCAGACGGCTGCATTTCAGATGGCGAAACGGTGACCATCAATGAGGCGTCTCCGCCAATTAACTATACCGGCTCCCAAAGCAATGCGTGGCATGATACAGGAACCTGGGATCTGGATGAAATTCCGGGCCCCCATTGCGATGTTGTTATTTCGGATAATGGTATTGTATATATAACCTCCGGCACACCAGCTGTTGGTAAAGGCCTTTCTATTGGAACCGGCGCTGTTCTTACCATTGAGGCCGGGAATACCCTTACAGTAAATGAAATCCTCACCAACAACGCCGGCGATGGTGGACTGGTTCTGAAGGACGGAAGTTCACTCATCCACAACACCCCAAATGTAGCCGCTACCATGGAGCGATACTTCGACACGGCAGAATCCTGGCGGCTGGTATCTTCACCCGTTAGCGGACAAGACATAGATGGCGACTGGACGCCTAGAGGAAGTTATGCAGGCGAACACGTGTATGATTTCTATGCCTATGACGAACCTACCGCAATCTGGCGCAATCAGAAAGTGGTTGCAAACAGCATTACCCGGTTTTTGTCCGGGAAGGGTTACCTGGTATCATTTCAGGTCGCAAACCAAACGAAAGCATTTGCCGGCAATCTGCACGCCGGAGACGTAACAATCGGGGTAAGCAACAGCGGTGGGGAGAACTATCCCGGAAGCAACCTCATTGGCATCGTCATAATGCTGATTCTGGCCGGTGTCTATGGGGCCAAAAAAGTGCATGACGCCAAAGGTTCTCATACATCCAAAGAGCCGTCTGAGTAATACTATTTATCTGGTCAAACATTTTAGGTTTTCGATTTCCATCTCAGGTGTATAATATTTTTTTAAAAGAGCTGACATTAATGAAGATAGGTCCTTTTATCATCAACGAATCGTTACACCTTTCAAAACCCCATCTCTGGGAAAAAGACCTCTCGCAAAAATTTGCTGACGGAGAGCCTCCTCTGCGTTCGGAATTATTCAGTTGCGAACAGATGGAACAGTATGGCCGGATATTAGCAGGGCAGCATATACTGGGACCAAAAATTGAACCTGACCAGGATCTTCTTTCCCGTCTTGCAGAAAACGAAGCGATACTCCTCGAGGTACATGATCTTATTTCAGAAGCAGTAAAGGCCAGCCGGCAAATTACACCAGCAAGTGAATGGTTGCTTGATAATTTTTATTTAATTGAAGAACAAATACGAACAGGAAGAAGACATTTGCCGAAAGGTTATAGTAAGGAGCTTCCACGTTTACTCAATGGTACGTCTGCCGGACTTCCCCGCGTGTATGATATGGCTAAGGAAATCATTTCTCATGGCGAGGGACATATTGATCCGGAAAGTCTGCGTCGTTTTGTAGCTGCCTATCAAACGATCTACCCGCTAAAAATTGGCGAGTTGTGGGCCATTCCCATCATGTTGCGATTGGCGCTCATTGAGAACCTGCGACGCATTGCAGTGCGGGTGGCTGCCGGGAGATTAGACGGAGAATTGGCAGATTCATGGGCCGATAAAATGATAGAAACAGCTGAAAAGGATCCCAAGAGTCTGATCCTTGTAATTGCTGATATGGCACGATCAGATCCTCCCATGTCGACACCTTTTATCTCGGAATTTGTCAGACGATTACAGGGGCAAAGTCCGGCCCTGGCTTTTCCACTGACATGGATAGAGCAACGTCTCTATGAATCAAATCAGACAACAGCGCAATTGATTCAGCATGGTAGTCAACAACAGGCGGCAGATCAGGTTTCGATAAGCAACAGCATTGGCAGCCTTCGCTTGTTGAGCGCATTGGACTGGCGTGACTTTGTTGAATCGATGAGTTATGTGGAAAAAATCCTGCGAAGTGACCCTATGGATGCATACCTATTAATGGATTTTAAAACCAGAGACCATTATCGTCATATTATAGAAAAGCTTGCAAAGAAAAGTAGTTATTCTGAGATTGAAATTGCCCAGAAAGCCATAGATATGGCAAAAAAAGGAGCTGATCTGGATGGTCAGGAAAACCGAAAAGCGCATGTAGGCTTTTATCTGATTGGTAAAGGTCTTTCTCAGCTTGAACATATTTCAAAACCTAAAAAGTCTTTTAATTCCGTAATAATAAATAGTATTGTCAGGGTACCTCTCTTATTCTACCTGGGTTCGATCATTTTATTAACAGTTATTTTCTGCTGGAGCCTGTTGGAGAAAGCGCAAAGTGATGGAATAGGGAGCTGGCATTTGTGGCTTCTGGGTTTACTCCTTGTTTTTTGCACAAGTTATCTGTCAATTGCCATGGTAAACTGGTTGTCGACCTTGCTGGTTAATCCTTTTCCATTGCCACGAATGGATTATTCAAAAGGCATACCACCGGAATCAAGGACAATAGTTATTGTTCCTTCCATGCTCATAAACAATCAGAATATTGAAAATCTGACAGAAGCGCTGGAGGTTCGGTTTTTGGCAAATCAGGACAGATACCTGCATTTTGGACTTCTGACAGATTTTAAAGATTCATCGCAAGAGAAACTTGAAGAGGATGATCATCTTGTCCGATTGGTCAGTAAAAAAATTACAGAACTAAACGAAAAATATCCAGGAGAAAACAAGGATACATTTTTTCTCTTCCATCGTCCGAGAAAGTGGAATCCAATTGACAAGATATGGATGGGTTATGAAAGAAAGAGAGGGAAACTTTCAGATTTGAATTCTCTGCTTCGTGGAGGCCCTGAAGGATTGTTTTCGGTTATCGTTGGGAATACGCAGTTTCTAAGAGAAATTAAATATGTGATTACACTTGACACTGATACGCAGTTGCCCCGTGATTCAGCGCAGCAGTTTATTGGGGCCATGTCGCATCCGCTAAACAAGCCGCAATACAATACAAAAAAAAACCGCGTTACAGACGGATACACGATACTTCAACCAAGGGTTGCCGTGAGTTTACCCGGCACAAACCAGTCAAAGTATGCCAGGCTTTTTGGTAATGAGCCAGGAATAGATCCTTACACCAGGGCTATATCGGACGTCTATCAGGATCTTTTTGGTGAAGGGTCTTTCATTGGTAAAGGGATTTACGATGTAGACTCATTTGAAAGAATGCTCAAGGAACGGTTTCCGGAAAACAGAATACTGAGTCATGACCTTCTTGAAGGTTGTTATACGCGATCTGGTTTGCTTAGCGATGTGCTCCTTTTTGAAGAGTATCCT
>SKYG01000148.1 GCA_007128045.1 Bacteroidales bacterium
AGCCGGGAAAATATGTCCCCCGGTACCTCCTCCCGCTATGATGACCCTAATTGACTGTTGCATGCGCGTATGTTTGTCCGTTTTCCTGTTCGTTTTCTTCAATCTGTCTGCTTACACTAAGTATGATGCCGATAGATAGGCTGGTAAACCACATGGATGTGCCACCCATGCTTACCATTGGCAGTGGCTGACCTGTTACCGGAAGCAGGTTTACGGCAACGGCCATATTGATCATCGCCTGGAATACCAGGCTAAAGCTCAACCCGGCAGCCAGCAGTGCCCCGAACGTGCCGGGGCTCTTGTGCGCGATACGTACTCCCCTGTACAACAGCATCATGTATAACATCAGTACGACAAAGCCACCTGCCAGCCCATATTCTTCTATGATGACGGCATAGATAAAGTCTGAGTAGGCATGTGGTAAGAAGTTTCTTTGTGTCGAGTTTCCGGGCATTTTCCCAAATACACCACCTGTGGCTATGGCAATTTTCGATTGGTTGGCCTGGTAGTTGTCGCCGACATCTGCTCCGGTGAATGTACTGATTCTGTTTTTCCAGGTATGTACCCTTCCTGAATCAGGCATGTTCATCACTACCACCACAAATAAGCTTACGGCAACCATTCCTATCCCTAAAAGTGCCATAATATAAGTGAATCTGACCCTGCCAATGAACATCAATACGATACATGTTGTAAACAACACAGCAGCAGTTGAAAAATTTGATGGCATGATCAATGCGCAAATGATCACCACGGGAATTACTACAGGAACAAACGAGGATTTGAAGTCTTTGATCGTTTCTTGTTTTTTGGCGAGTAACCTTGCCAGGTACATGATGATGGCAAGTTTGGCGAAGTCAGAACTTTGAAAGCTGATATTGATGATCGGCAGGGTTAGCCATCTGCTGGCTTCATTGATACTAGTTCCCCTTAACAGGGTATATAGAAGTAGTGGGATGGCGATAAACAGGGCAAGTTGAGATATTCTGGAGTAGTATGTGTATTTAATTTTGTGTGCCACATACATCAACCCAAGCCCCATTACGATGATGATCAGATGCTTGAACAGGTAGTATTCTGTGTTTCCTGCCCTGAACCGGTAGGCCAGACTACCTGTTGAACTGTACACCGTTAGCAAAGAAAATACCGACAGGACGATGACGATCATCCAAATTGGCCGGTCTCCCTTTACTTTATCTAACATCTTATTCATAGGTCGGTCTGTTACAAATTGTATACAGCATATTTAAATTGTTCTCCCCGGTCTTCATAGTTGTCAAACAGGTCAAAGCTGGCACATGCCGGAGAAAGCAGCACCACATCACCGGGGTTTCCACACATATAGGCTGAGGCAACGGCCTCTGATGCCGATTGTGATTCCAGGATAGGAATTTCCAGGCCAGAGAATGCCTCTATGATCCTGCTGTTGTCTTTTCCCAGGCATACAATAGCTTTTACCTTCTCCCCGGCAAGCTGTAAAAGCTGTGTGTAGTCATTGCCCTTATCCTGGCCTCCGGCAATCCAGATCACCGGCCGGTTCATGGTCTCAAGGGCAAACCAGGCAGCATTGATATTGGTGGCTTTGCTGTCGTTGATGAACTCAATACCGCGAATATACCCCAGCGACTCCAGCCTGTGCTCAATATTCTGAAAGCTGCTCAGACTTTCTTTGATCATCTCCTTACGCAAGTCCAGGATACGTGCCGTTATGCCTCCCGCCATACTGTTGTAAATATTGTGCTTTCCAATAATTGGAAGGTCTTTCGTATCCATGTCAAATTCCTCAGTGCCCATGTTTATCTTCATTATTGTGTCGTTTTCGGACAGGTCTAGCCCTGTCCCTTCAATCGGACAGGTCTAGCCCTGTCCCTACTATCTTATTTTTAATGTGATGACTGCAAAAACAGCCAATATGATTCCGACGATAAAAAATCTTTGTACTATTTTGGCTTCATGGATACCAAGCATCTGGAAGTGATGATGCAATGGTGCCATTTTAAATATTCGTTTTCCGGTACCGAAGCGTTTTCGGGTATACTTGAACCATGATACCTGCATGATCACCGATAGGCTTTCCATGAAAAATATTCCGCACAGCAAGGGGATCAGCAGTTCTTTTCGTATTACAATAGCAAACACCGCGATGATCCCTCCCAGGGCGAGGCTTCCGGTGTCGCCCATAAATACCTGTGCCGGGTAAGAGTTATACCAAAGAAATCCGATACAGGCCCCCACAAAGGCTGCAATAAAAATGACGAGCTCCCCTGTATGAGGTATATACATGATGTTCAGGTAGTTTGCAAACACTGTGTTGCCAGATACGTATGCCAAAACACCCAATGTAACACCAATAATGGCTGATGTACCTGTTGCCAGTCCATCCAGCCCGTCAGTAATATTTGCCCCGTTTGAGACAGCTGTTATGATCAGGATCACTACCGGGATGAAAATAAGAAATGCCCATTTCCGGGCTCCTTCTCCGAACATTGACAGTATCCTGGAGTAATCCAGTTCGTTATTTTTTAAGAAAGGGATGGTCGTTTTTGTCGATTTTTCCGTATTATAAGTTACAGTTGTTTCCCTTCCATTTTGTGCATCGAGTTCCAGTATTTCGCTGGTGCTGGTGTAAGCAAACTTATCGGTTACCTTTTCCCGTATTACCACATCGGGATGGAAATATAATACAGCCCCGACGATGATGCCCAGCGTCACCTGGCCGAGAATCTTAAACTTTCCGTGCAACCCTTGTTTGTCTTTTCTGAATACCTTTATATAATCATCAATAAACCCGATTATTCCGAGCCATAATGTGGTAACGATCATCAGGATCACATATATGTTTTGCAGGTTTGCAAACAACATGGCTGGAATGATAATGGCTGCGATGATGATCAACCCTCCCATGGTAGGGGTACCTTCTTTGCTCATTTGCCCCTCGAGCCCCAGGTTACGGACTGTCTCGCCGACCTGCTTTTTTTTCAGGTATCCGATAATGCGCCTTCCGGAGATCATCGTAATAAATAATGAGAAGATGAGTGCCATCCCCGCGCGAAATGAGATATACTGAAACACGCCTGTTCCTGGAATGTCAAATGCTGTGTCGATATAGTTGAAAAGATGGTATAGCATATGATTCTGATCTCTTTTTAACCGTTTATTGGGGTCAGCATATCTTTTAATAGTTGCTTGTCGTCAAATGGGGTTCTGACACCTTTAATCTCCTGGTATTTTTCGTGTCCTTTGCCTGCGACAAGTATGATGTCGTGCTTATTTGCCATGGCACATGCTGCCTTTATGGCCTCTTTCCTGTTCACGATCACCACACTTTTTCTCAAACCAACAGGATCCAGTCCTTCTTTCATATCTTCTATGATTTTCTCCGGGTCTTCCATTCTTGGGTTGTCGCTTGTAAGCAGCACTTTATCACTATATGTGGCGGCAATGGAGGCCATTACGGGTCGTTTTGCTGTATCCCGATTCCCGCCGCAGCCTACAACGGTAATTAATGATTCATGGCCGGAACGTATTTCCTGTATCGCCTTCAATACGTTTTCGAGTGCATCAGGTGTATGTGCATAATCTACAATGGCTGTGATTTCATCTCTTCCGGTGAAATGATCGAACCTCCCCTCCGGCGGCAATAAGCGGCTTAATATGGTCAGTACGTCTTCCTTGTCCAATCCCAGCAAGCTGGCAACGGCATATACGGCCAGCAGGTTATATACATTATACCGTCCTATAAGTCTGCACCAAACATCCTGGTTGTCGACCTGGAGATGCATGCCGTTGATGCTGCTTTCGAGTATCTTCGCATGAAAGTCTGCCATGCTCTGCAGCCCGTATGTCTTTTTTACGGCCCTGGTGTTTTGAAGCATCACCAGTCCGTTTTTATCATCGATGTTGGTTAGTGCAAATGCTTCTCTGCCAAGGTGGTCGAAAAAGGTTTTCTTGGCCTGCAGGTAAGCCATGAAATTTTTGTGGTAATCGAGATGATCGTGGGTGATATTTGTAAAAACGCCGCCTCGGAACTGTATGCCGGCAATTCTTTTTTGTACCACAGCATGAGAACTAACCTCCATAAAGACATACTCACATCCGGCATGTACCATATCCGACAGCAGCATATTCAATCCGATGGGGTCTGGTGTCGTATACCTGGCATCTGTTTCAACGGTACCTGTCATGTTCTTGATTGTCGATATCAACCCTGGGCGAATGCCTGATTCCAGGAACAGTTTGTGCAGCAACGTGACGATGCTGGTTTTGCCATTGGTTCCCGTAACTCCGATGATCCTGAGTTTTTTGTCTGGATGATCATAAAAGTTTGAAGCAATAATGCCTAAGCTGTCTGATGGTTCATGAACCCTTATATAGGTCACGTCAGCAGATTTGTATTCAGGGATTGTTTCGCATACGATGGCTGTAGCCCCTGCTTTTTCTGCCTGGGAAATATATAGATGCCCATCTGTTTGCAGGCCTCTCAGTGCGATAAACAGGAACCTGTTACCAACACTGCGCGAGTCAATGGTAATGCCGGAGATGTCCAGATCAGTGTTACCGACCACCTCCAGTATTCCGGCCTTATAGATTATGTCGCGCAGGTTCTTCATGGATATCGTATCAGTTTAGTTCCAGATAAACAATTTGATTGCCGCTCACTTGTGCACCAGCAGGGATGCTTTGTCTGCGTACCATGCCTCTGCCTGAGAATCTGACCCTCAGGCCTGTGTTCTCCATCACATATAATGCATCCCGCAGGCCCATTCCCACCACATCCGGAACCAGGTTGCCGGAGACGGTTTTGCTGTTAAATATTACTGTGTCGCTCTTCACTACTGTCGATACCCATTCGCTATCCTGGTTGTCGACCAGGTGTGAGTTCAGAATAGTATATATGTGCCTAAGGTCTTCCTTATAGGCATTTTTAAAAACGGGCAGAGATGCCATAACAGGTGCCTGGCTGTCAGTTTCGGGGATTACCATTTGGGTGGCAAATATTTTGTCGGCCACCTCCCTGAATACCGGTGCAGCTATCTGACTACCTGTGTATATCCACCCTTTAGGGTTGTGGATTACCACCATCATGCTATAAACAGGGTTGTCAGCGGGAAAATAACCTGCAAAAGAAGCCTGATAGATCACCCCCGTCTCAGATTTGTAACCGTGACGGGTTTGTGCCACCTGGGCCGTTCCGGTCTTCCCGGCAATCTGATAGCTGTTCGTATGGATGTTTTTTGCCGTGCCATTTTCCACGACCCCCAGCAGCATATCCTGGAGTGTCCTTATTGTTGTGGCACTGGCAATAGAACGGTTGAGTACAGTAGGGATGAATATTTTAACTGTAGACCCCGTTTGTCTGATCTCTTCAACGAACATTGGGCGCATCATCCTCCCGTTGTTGGCCACAGCATTATACAGGCTGAGAATTTGTAAAGGGGTTAATGACAATTCGTATCCGATTGCCATCCACGGCAATGATACCGACGACCAGCCCTGGCTGTTTGCGTCTCTGATCGTAGGCTTACCCTCTCCACTGATTTCCAATCCCAGGGGCTGGTCGAGACCAATTTCTTTGAGCTTGTTGATAAAGCGCTGTGGTGACTGTCTGTAGGCATCATGAATTACTTTTGACATGCCAACATTTGAAGATAATTCAAATGTTTCCTGAAGTGTGATGCTGCCAAAACCATCTTGCCTGGCATCGCGCATAACGCGGTCATAGTAATTCATCTGCCCGTTTCCGGTATGTATGATATCGGTCGGTTTTGCAATGCCATCCTCCAATATGGCGATCATGCTGGCAAGCTTGAATGTTGACCCGGGCTCCGTGCTTTCACCCACTGCAAAATTGAAGGATTCCTCATAGGTGCCTCTGCTACTGAGCGACAGGTTGGAGATGGCTTTAACCTTGCCGGTGGAGACCTCCATGACCACAATAGTGCCGTAGTCGGCATTGTATTTCTGCAGCTGCTTTCTTAGTGCATTTTCTGCAATATCCTGCAAATGGACGTTCATGGTGGTAATAATATCCATTCCATTTTTTGGTTGGATCTCATTGTCGTCATTGATAGGCATCCAGTTACCACCGCTGGTTCGCTGCATCAGTCTTTTTCCCTGGGTTCCTTCCAGGTACTGGCGATAAGCCCCTTCCAGGCCAACATATACGCCCTCCCTTTCATAACCTATGGTGCGAGCTGCCAGGCTCTTGTAAGGCATCTCGCGACGGGTTCTTTCGTTTACAATAAACCCGCCCCTGTAACGGCCAAGCCTGAATATCGGGAATTGCCTTATCTGTATCAATTCATTGTAACTGACATTGCGTTTTATAAGAAAATAACGCTCCTGGTTGTTTCTTGCGGCGAGTAGTGCAGAACGGTACTGTGCTGGTGTACGGTCACCAAATAAGGCCGACAGACTAATGCATAGCGAGTCGATGCCTGATCTGAAAACGGTTTCAGAGATCACCTGATTGCTTAAATCCATCCGTATTTCATATACCGGGATGCTTGTAGCCAGGAGCCGCCCGTCGTCAGAACGGATATCACCCCTGGCGGCATCTATGCTTACATATCGCATGGTCGCATTCATTGCAATGTCTCTCCAATGGTCGCCCTCAATAAATTGTATGTAAACCACCCTGCCCAATATCAGCAGGGCAAATACCGCAATCAGGGCATATACCAACCGGATTCTCCATAATATGTCACTGTTGCTGTTTTCCAAACTTCCTTAATTGTTTTTGTTGCTTCGTGCTTGCTTGTTTATTTCTTCCTCGACAGAAATCCAAGTGAAAACCGACTTGATCTCTCAGGTTCCTTAAGTTGCCTGGGGGGCACCACCGATTCAACAACACCTCTGCTCTTTAGCCTTCGTGCAACCTCCGATTGGTTGCTCAATACCATCAGTTCAGATTTTGTTGTAATGTATTTCAGCCTGAGCTCAATAATCTCGTTGCGTAATGATTCTATTTCTCTTGACTTTTTCTCTGCGTAATAGGTGTTGAAAATCAGAAATATACCCAGAATAGTTGCAAATAGGAGAAAAGGCAGCATTGACTCCACCTTGTCTCTGGTTAATATGGTGCCATCCAATATGGAAGAGAAAAAGCGCGTTGCGGGTATGTTGCTTTTCTTCTTCTTCCCCTTTTTTTCGGAATGGATCATCTTGTTCTCTGCCATGACTCAGACGAATTATTTTTTTTCAGCAATTCTTAAACGGGCACTGCGTGCCCTTGGGTTACGGATGATCTCTTCGTTACTGGCTACCTGCGATTTTCCCAGCGGTTTCAGCGGGGTTACCGGGTTGCCAAAAAAATCTTTCCCGACCTCCCCCAGGAAGTTGCCCGCCCTGAAAAAGTTTTTTACCAGCCTGTCTTCCAATGAATGGTATGAAATGACCACTATCCGGCCACCAGGCTTCAACATGCCCGGACATTGTGTGAGCAATTCCTTTAAGGATTCCAATTCATGGTTGACCTCTATTCGCAAGGCCTGAAATACCTGGGCGAAAAATTTATTCTCCTTGCCCCGGGGAGCCAATGTGCTTAAAACCTTTACCAGCTCATCAGTCGTTTCAATCGTCTTTTGTAATCGATATGTTTCAATATGCCGGGCGATTTTTCCGGCTTGCCTGAGCTCCCCATATATATTAAATATTTCTGCGAGTTTATTGTGTTCATAGATGTTTACTACCTCTCTGGCAGTAATGCCTGATGATTTATCCATCCGCATGTCCAGAGGACCTGAATGCCTCGTGGAAAAGCCCCTTGATGCCTCGTCAAGCTGATAGGACGATACGCCCAGATCGGCCAAAATACCATCTACAGGTAAACAAGAATAAAGGGTGAGAAAGTTTTCCATATACCTGAAGTTATGGTTCAAAAAGGTTATTCTCGAATCATCCGGAACATTCCTTTCAGCCTCTTTATCCTGGTCGAAAGCCACCAACCTGCCGTCTCCCAATCTGTTCAGTATCTCCTTTGCATGGCCGCCACCACCAAAGGTGGCGTCAATATAAATGCCTCCTGGCTTTATAGATAAGCCCTCGATGGCTGCCTCCAACATCACTGGCATGTGATACATGGCTACCCCTCCGATTCATTGTTGATCTTTCCCATCACCTCCTCGGCCAATGAAGAAAAATCATCTGGTTCGCTACTCATCATTTGTTCATAGGCATCCTTAGCCCAAATCTCAATCCTTTGTCCATAAGCAAACAGAACAACTTCCTTGTCGATACCTGCATAATCCAATAACGATTTTGGCAACAATAAACGGTTGGCAGAATCTGTCGACAACTCTGTTGATCCCCGGAAAAAATACCGCACGAACTCACGGTTTTTTTTGTTGTACAGGTTTAATGAGTTAACTTCACGCGATATTTTTTGCCATTCACTATCTGGATACAGGGTGAGATTTCTCTCAAAGCCGCGGTTTATAACAAAACGCTCCTGATCACCCGGCAATAATTGCTTCTTCAAACCAGCAGGCAACACAAAGCGCCCTTTGGTGTCAAGTTTACAATCATATTCGCCAATCAGATAGGCCATGTTACAGCTTTTTTGGTTTTTGATTGTAAATATAATAAGTTTTTTACCACAATTTACCACTTTCCCCCACTTTGTTGATAACTTTTATGTAAATTGTATATTCCGTGCGTGTGAAATTGGGGTAATATGGTATTGATTGCCAGGCTGTATACCGAATTACAGGAAGCCAGGTGCGGTAAAACGGACTGTGAAGTGTTTATGAATTTGGTGAAGAACCAAATCAAAATAATTGTTGCGTTGTAGTTCAAGCAATATTCATTATTTTTGTCATTATTTACATTGTAGGTTGTGCTGCACAATGGATCAAAAAAATGATATGGTCGATGATGGAAGTCGGAGCTTGAGGGTCGACGTTGATGCTGTGCTTCGAAAAAAGGCCGGAAACATTTATCCTTATATCCCAGGCTTTATTATAAGTTATTTAAAACGGGTAGTCCACCAGGATGAAATCAACAGGATTTTACCAGGTATGAGTGGTTATGAAGGTCTGCCCTTCATAGAAAAGGCATTGATAGGAGAGTTAGGGATTGAGATAGAGGTTGTTGACCCGGAACTTATTCCAGGAAAAGGTCGGTATGTGGTAGTATCCAACCATCCTTTAGGGGGGCTTGATGGCATGGCGCTCATGCATGTGATCGGAAAGAACCGCCCTGATCTTCAATTTATTTCTAATGATATATTATTAGAGCTATCGCCTTTGGCGTCGTTGTTTGCTCCGGTGAACAAGCATGGCCGTAACAACAAAGAAGCTGTGGCTTTGCTGGATTCATTGTATGCGTCAGAGATGGTTGTGCTGGTGTTTCCTGCCGGGCTGGTATCTCGTCGTCAGAAAGGAATTATCGCTGACCTCGAATGGAAGAAGAGCTTTGTTACCAAAGCTGTTCAACACAAGCGCGACATTGTTCCTGTATATATACAGGGCAGAAACTCAGACTTTTTCTACAACCTGGCCAATTGGCGTAAGCGTTTAAGGGTTAAAACAAATATTGAGATGCTCTACCTTGCCGATGAGTTGTTTAAGCAACGTAACAACCGGATTGTGATACAGTTTGGTAAGCCCATTCCATATCAGACCATCACCAGGGATTTTTCACATCATGCATGGGCTCAAAAAATCAAGTCACATGTGTATCGAATCCCTCAGGGTGAATTATCATTTCAAAATTACAAAGATTAATTTATAGCAGCGTACTGTATGAACATACCAGAAAAAGAGATAATCCCAGCCGTCGACAAGTCGATATTGCAAGATGAGCTTCATCGAGATCATTTGCTGCGAACCACCAACAATGCAAACAATGAAATATATGTGGTAGATGCCCATTCAGCGCCTAATGTGATGCGTGAGATTGGACGATTGCGCGAGCTCTCATTCCGGATGGCTGGTGGCGGCACAGGTGAAGTACTTGACCTTGATGGTTTCGACACGTCACCGAATCCCTATAAACAATTGATCGTTTGGGATCCACAGGCAGAAGAGATCGTAGGTGGATACCGATATATGGTATGCCCGGATGCAGGGGTAGATTCATCTGGCATCCCTAACCTGGCCACTTCCGAACTGTTCCGCTTTTCGCCAGAGTTTATGCATTCATATTACCCGTTTACCATCGAACTCGGCCGTTCTTTTGTTCAGCCTGCCTACCAGCCCTCCCGCGAAAACAGGAAAAGCATCTTTTCTTTAGATAACCTATGGGATGGATTGGGTGCCCTGGTGGTCGACAATCCGCAATTAAAATACTTCTTCGGTAAAGTGACCATGTATTCGCATTTTAATACGTTTGCCAGAGACCTGATACTGTTTTTTCTGGAACGCTTTTTCCCTGACAAGGACAAACTGGTTGTACCCAAAGACCCTTTGTCTCTGAAGACGCCACTAACGGAACTTGAGAAAGTGTTCACGGCAACATCATTCAGCGACAATTACAAAATATTACAAAAACTTGTAAGAAAGAACCACGAGAACATCCCACCCCTGATCAATTCATACATGGGGCTGAGTCCTTCCATGCGTACCTTTGGCACTTCATTAAATTACCACTTCGGTGGGGTAGAGGAAACCGGCATTCTCATAACCATTGCCGATATCTACGAAGCAAAGAAAGAAAGGCATGTGAACAGCTATATCAAGACAAACACCTGACAATGCAAATCAAACATGCCATTTTTTTAAAAAGTGCTCCCCACTATAAAGATTGTCCGGAACCAAGTTTCCCTGAATATGCATTTATCGGGCGGTCAAATGTGGGTAAGTCTTCACTGATCAATATGCTTACCGGCTATAAGAAGCTGGCCAAGACCTCTTCTACGCCTGGCAAAACCCAGCTTATCAACCACTTTCTTGTCAATGACTCGTGGTATCTGGCTGACCTGCCCGGTTTTGGCTTTGCAAAGGTCTCAAAATCCATTAAGGCAAAATGGGAACGGATGATACAGGATTACCTGCTGAAACGGGATAACCTGGTATGTGCCTTTTTATTGATTGACAGCAGACATGCACCGCTGCAAAATGATATGGCGTTTATTGAATGGCTTGGGGTAAAACAGATTCCTTTTTTCATCGTGTTTACCAAAGCAGATAAACCCGGAAGCAATGCGCTGAAAAAAAACATCAGTACCTACCTGCAATACCTTCATGAAACGTGGGATCCTCTGCCAAATTATGTGCTAAGTAGCAGTGCAACAGGGCAGGGGAGGGATGAGATACTTTCCTTTATCGGTGATTGCAACAAGCGCTATTCCGGACAAGACCCTCATGAAATGATGTAACTGTTTTCACCTTCCCCGGTAGCGCGACTCATGGATTATCTTCCTGGAATCTTGCTCGGCCATCAGTTGTGATAATGATATGTCAGGATGACGCCGCATATATTCTCTGACGATCTGCCAACCAATCCACGCAGCTGTTTTGGGCGCTGAGTTTCTGGAAAATGCCGAGGTAAAGGGGGCATCACCGATAAATTTGTTGATCATCTGCCGGTCTGAAGAATACAGCATGTCATTTTCCAGATAATAAGACCAAACCATGCCCCTGTTGTGCAGCATCCAGGCAGTCTGCTCAGCTGTATATCCTATTTTAAACGAATCGTCGAGCCCGGGAAGCAGGCAATCCATAAAATACAACAACTTTCCCTCATAGATCATGTAATCCAGCAATGTTTCCGGAATAATTCCAGGTTCCTGAAGGTGCTTTTCTCCTATTTTTCTGACAATATCCGGAAGCATATAGGCAGCATCCATGCGCACAATCTGGTAGGCAGGCACCCCAATCCTTTGGTATTTTGGGTATTCTGAACCCAGGTACATATCCAGCCCAATTACCAGGTGGTTGCTGGCGTACTTGATCGGTTGGTGGTAATCCAAACCGGATATATATGAATATATACGTGGGATAGGCATGTCGTGGTAATGCGCCCTGTAATATCTGAATGCCAGGGTAAGCGATTCTTCCAGTGCCTCCAGATCAGGATATATGTCTCTGGTGTCAAGATATAACTCCTTGATCATGGGGTCTGTAATGTAATCATATAGAGGCCTGAGCTGGTCCGGGTCGTCGATCTCATCGCCCAGAAAGAATCTAAATGTTTCAATATATGGCTGAATCTCTTCCTGCAAATTAAACGGATTGATCTTAAACAGAACCTCTTCGTACCGGTCGATATTAACCGGATCGATATGAACCCCGGAAATGCTGACCTGATAGTGTGGCTTCCTGTTGCACGAATAAAAGATAGACACACAAACACCAATCAAACAAATATATTGTATAATGTGTATTGTACGTTTCATATAACATAAATAATCATTAATATTGTATTGTATTTTAAACGCTGAACATATGAAAAAATTATTTTGGCTTAGCATGATGTTGTGTATTTCTGTTAGCGCAGTATATGCACAAAATGAAAGACCATTTCGGTTTGGTCTGATTGCATCGCCTTCTTTGTCCTGGTTCAACCCCGAAACACGTGATTATATCTCTGAAGGCAATACGATTGGGTTTTCTTATGGGCTTGTTGGTGATTTCTATCTGGGCGACAATTACGCCGTGTCGACCGGTATCAACATCTCACATTTCGGTGGTAAACTTAGTTTTCGGGACAATCATCCTGATCATGGAACGCTTGATTTTGAGCGCAAATATATTCATCAATACCTGGAATTACCTGTAACACTTAAAATGCAGACTCCGGAGTTTGGTTATTTGACCTACTTCGGAAGGTTTGGATTTGCTCCTGGCTTCAACCTGAAAGCAAAAGGAGAAGACCAATATGTTGCCGGAAACCGCTTTACAGAGGAGGTTGATTTAAAGAGCCGGACGCCGCTATTACGGGCTGCTTTGATTATTGGGATAGGGGTGGAATATTCGTTGGGTGGCAGGACGACTCTCCTGGGAGGGGTGACCTATAATAATGGGTTTACCAATAACCTCAAAGGACGAAATACCCATATGAATGTAAATCCATCTGCATCAGCCAGCTATTTACAACTGAATATGGGGGTGATGTTCTAGCCTGTAATATTCACGCTTTTAATTCAGGTGAAGGGTTCTGCCGGACATAACCGGGACAGGCAATTCAATCAAATAAATGTAGTTTATCCGAATGAAAATCGCGTTGACCCAACTCAATTACCGCGTTGGTGATTGTCAGCATAATGCCTTGTTGATCAAAGACTCCATTGTCAGGGCAAAAAGTAAAGGGGCTGATCTGGTCGTGTTCTCTGAATTGTCGGTTTGTGGGTATCCACCGGCCGACCTGTTAAATTTCAGGGAATTTATCTCAACATGCATGGATGCCGTACAGGATATTGCCCTGGTATGCAGAGGCGTGGCCGCAATTGTTGGTGGTCCTGCCTATAATGAAGGCAGCAAAGGCAAACGCCTGTTCAACGCGGCATTTTTTCTGGAGAATGGCCATGTAAAACAGGTAGTTCATAAGGCCTTGTTGCCTACCTATGATGTATTTGATGAATACCGGTATTTTGAGCCTGCCACAAGTTTTCGTACCGTAGAGTTCCTTGGCAAAAAAATTGCCCTGACCATCTGTGAAGATATCTGGAATATTGATCAGAAAATGCTCTATCCCATAA
>SKYG01000277.1 GCA_007128045.1 Bacteroidales bacterium
ACCCAGCAGCATGCATATCGCACCGACTATTATGGAGAGCTGACGAACACCTATTGCCTGGCTTTCAAATATGTTTGGATTGGCGATGATAACCCAGAACCAGGGAACCACCATCCAGGCAATTTGACCGATTGTTTGAGAGAAGCCCATCAGTCGTGTGCGCTCGTTGTAATCTGGCGTCATTTCGTATCCCAATCCAATAAGGGGAGTCGAGAAAATGGTGTTTCCGGTAATGTATACGAGCGACAGGATCAGGAAATACCAGAAGTTATACATCTGCGTATTCTCTGGGTTTAGCTGCCATAAAATGGCGAATAGTGAACCGCTTAAAATGGCACCAATGAAAATATACGACCGCCTGCGTCCGAACCGGGATTTGGTATTGTCGGTTATATAGCCCATGATGGGGTCGGTGATGGCGTCGAAAAGGCGGGGCAGGCCGCCCAACAAACCCGCCAGGAAAGGATCCATCCCAAAGGCAGTAAGCAAAAAGAAAGAAAATACGCCTAGAGAGCCTGGTAATAAATTATTAACCAGGTTTCCCGCACCAAAAGCTGCCTTTTGTCCGATAGGTATTCTGTATTTCTGAGGTGTTTTGTATGATGTCATTGAACTTCCTTGCAGTTAAAAATGGTCTTTGATGCAATCATTTTTTTTTACGGTAGCCACTGTGTTATTATGATCTTGTTCACTTTTTATGAAGTTCCTGAATTTCCTGCTCGGTGGGAGGGACCTTCACATCGTTCATCATCGCCTCATTGTCTCCATGGTATGTTTTGGTTATGGGCTTGCCATCGCGTGTCAGGCCATCAAAGGTTCCATTGTCAACCATATCCCACAATGCATATTTTGCCTGTGCTTGTAAGTTGAACAGGCCGAAATGATTTTCCGAACCCAGGGGGTTGGCCGCATCCTTCCATTGTTCGTCAAACGCTTCAAAATAAAAGCAGCTTATACCCTGGCTATTGGTCCATTCCCTGATATGCCAGTAGAAAAGTGCCGATTTGTACTCATCGATGGCTCTGGCACCTTCATCGCCATAGAACTCATTGGAGGTGGTGGCCCATCCTGTTTCACCAATATGCACCGGTTTGTCTTCTCCTATGCTTTGCATATAGTTGACTACGCTTTCATACTGTGAAATGGCATAATCCCTTGCCCTGAGCATGGCTGCATCAATTTTTTCTATATCCGACAAATGGACTTCCTCTTCACGAACGCCCCAGAAGTCGGGGTTGTAATGGGTGTCATGCATGGGATAGGTATGCATGGAGATATAGTCGACCGCCCGGATCAGTTCATTCAGATCCTCTACATGGTATTCGCTTCCTCCGCCACCCCACGATGCGAAATTGTCGGAGCTGGTGATCCATAATGTTTCTGGCAATTCACCCTGTTTTTTCATGTCTTTCAGGTGGTTGACCCATTTTAGGATGATGCCGGGCTCTACATAGTAATTCCATGCCCAGTGCACCATGGCCTCATTTCCTACGGCAATGATCTTTACGATGTCGGGATAGTTTTGCGCCAGCTCTACGGCCCGGGCAATCTCTTCTGCATTTCTTTCGCTTTCCTGATCACGGATGCGGTCAGGCAAATCTGTCCAGGCATTTTTGCAGTCTATCCAGGCACCCAGCATCACATACATCTCAAACTCCGGATCTTCCTGCTTCATCATATGAATGGTTTCAAGTACATCAGCGGCATGGCCATGATACACATCATAGGTCCTTAGCAATTTTATTCCCATGGCTGATAATATGCTCATGTCCTCCTTTATCTGGGAACGATCAGGAAGTATATCTCTGGTTAGTTCCCGGTATCCACTATAGGATATCGCTTGGTATTCAGGGTTTCCCAATATGTCTGAAGCTGTTTTACCGGGGGTGTCAGTGTGCTGTGTGCATGATGCTGTTAGTATCATGGCCAGGAATGTGAACAGTATGTATGTTGTTTTTTTCATGGGTATATAATTTAGTCAAAAGTCGAAGGTCGAAAGTCTGAAAGTCGAAATGTCAAAAAGCGGAGCGAATAATTTTTATTCCTTCGACCTTTGACCTTCGACTTTTGACCTTCGACTTTCTAGGTCGTTTTGCATTTCCACACAGGTTTTTTGGTCGATGGCATAGAAGTAAAGTAGCACTGCGCATGACATATATAATAGTCCCGGAAATACCGATATCATCATTTTAATTCCGTCGAGGGAGGTAGCTGTTTGCTGTATGTTTGGAACAAACTGGTATAAAGCGAGCAGCCAGCCTGCAAGGGCGCCTCCAATGCCCCATCCGGCCTTCTGAGCGAATGTAGCTGCCGAGAATACCAGTCCGGTTGCCCTCCTGTTGTTCTTCCATTCAGAATAATCGGCGGTATCCGCCAGCATGGTCCAGAGCAATGGCACTGCCGGTGCGTAAGAGAATTTTGCCAGAACGTTAAGGATGTATACGGCATGCAGATTATCATTTCCCGGAACATACAGCAGGATGAAAAACGTGCCGGAGATCAGGGAGCTTGCCATATAGACATTTCGTTTGCCAAATTGCTTTGCCAATGGTTTTGACAATGGTATGCCCAATATCAACGCAATGGTTCCAATGATGTTAAAAAGCTGTACGTTCTCCTCCACGCCGATATAGTATTTAAAATAGTAGGCGATAGACAGGTTTTGCATGGCAAACATGACAAAAGAAATGATGCCCACAAAAAACAGGATTACCCACGGACGGTTTCTGAAAAGGTTTTTGACATCTTCTTTAAGGTTATGTTGTTGCGTTGGTGGTGGGGCAACCCTTTCGCGGGTGGTCTTAAAGGAGATCATGAAAAGGATGAAGCTGATCACAGAAAAAAGTATCAGTGTGTACTGATAGCCCTGGGCCATATTTCCTTTGCCAAAGTAGTTGGCCAGGTATAGGGCAGTGCCCGTCACGATAAACTGTCCGGCGAAGGCAAATATGAAGCGGTAAGAGTTCAGGCCTGCTCTTTCATAAGAGTCGGAAGTCATCACCGCACCGAGTGAAGAGTAGGGGAGGTTGATGGCTGTAAAAACGGTCATCAGCAAGAAATAGGTGATGCCTGCATAAATCACTTTTCCCGTTGTTCCCAAATCAGGGGTGGTAAAGGTGAGCACGGCGAGCACGCTATAGGGCAGGGCCATCCAAAGAAGATAGGGCCGGAATTTGCCCCACCGGGTATTGGTTCTGTCGGCTATGATGCCCATTAAAGGGTCGCTGAACATATCCCAGAACCTGGCAATCAACATAATGGATCCTGCTGCAGCAGCTGATATCCCAAACGTATCTGTGTAAAAGATCAGTATCCAGAAGCCTACCATGTCCCACACAAAGTTCGAGGCCGTATCACCCAATCCATAACCGATTTTCTCTTTTACTGAAAGTTTTACGCCGCTTTTTGCCATCGTTTATCAATTATTGAATATCACCTGTTTATGCTTACAGATACTTCCAGACGGCCTATTTCTCCGGTTCTGCTGAAGATCATACGGCTGATCTGGCGGTTTAACCGGATTCCATCAATCTTTTCTATCGTTCCGTTAGCATAAAACACCGTAATGCTATTGGTGTCGGATAGTGAATAGATTATGGGTGTTGTACAGCAGGTAAATGCCAGCTGCCCTCTCTTTAATTGTATCTGACTGGTTGTTCCTTTGCTGTTGCAATATTCGAAAACCCCGGCATCGGGCAATAGTTCGTCTTTTCTTAACAGATATGGATTAAACATGAGCTGACCTTCTTTTACAAATAATCCCAGTTCTCCAAATCTCG
>SKYG01000223.1 GCA_007128045.1 Bacteroidales bacterium
AGACCTTCAAACCTTCAGACCTTCAGACCTTCAGACAATTTATAAACAAATGAAAAAAGAAACAGCAAGCAAAACAGTACTAGACCTGATAGGCAATACTCCTATGGTTGAAGTGACTCATTTCGATACCGGCAAATGCCGCTTATTCTTAAAACTTGAAAGCCATAATCCGGGTGGTTCCATCAAAGACAGGATCGGCCTTTCGATGATCAACCATGCAGAGAAGGAAGGCAAGATCAAAAAGGGTGGCCTTCTGGTAGAGGCTACTGCAGGAAATACTGGTTTGGGTCTCGCCCTGGTGGCTGCTATCAAGGGCTACAGGCTTATACTAGTGATACCAGATAAGATGAGCCGTGAAAAAATCATGCACCTCAAAGCCATGGGGGCAGAGATCGTGATCACGCGATCAGATGTAGGCAAGGGTCACCCCGAATATTACCAGGATCTGGCCATGAAGATCGCTCAGGAAACACCCGGTGCATTTTTTGTAGATCAGTTCAGTAACCAGGCCAATCCGCTGGCACATGAAACGACTACTGGACCTGAGATTTACAAACAACTAAATGGTGAGGTGGATGCCGTGGTTTGTGGGGTTGGCTCTTCAGGTACGGTAACCGGGTTGAGTCACTTCTTTACGAAGGTAAAGCCCGACGTGGATATGGTAATTGCCGACCCTGAAGGCTCAGTGATAGCAGGCTATATCCATAATGGAACTATTGAAGAGGCAGGCTCCTGGCTGGTTGAAGGTATCGGGGAAGACTTTATACCGGGTATTGCAGACTTCTCGATGGTGCGCCAAGCATACTCCATCCCAGACAAAGAAAGCCTGCATACTGCCAGAGAGCTTCTTCAGAAGGAAGGGATACTGGCCGGGTCATCATCAGGCACGCTGCTGGCAGCGGCACTTAGGTATTGCAGGGAGCAGGAAACCGCAAAGAATGTTGTTACGTTTGTATGTGATAGTGGCAATAAATACCTGACCAAGATGTTCGACGATTATTGGATGCAGGATCAGGAGATGATAGAGACTAATTCAAGGGGAAACCTTTTGGATATGGTTAAACGTACATTGGAAGAAAAAGAGGTGGTGTTTGTTGAGCCCGTAGATACATTGCTTCATGCATACAAAAAGCTTAAACTGTATGATGTCTCACAATTGCCGGTAATCCAGGAAGGCAAGATTACAGGCATCATCGACCAGACAGATATTTTACGTGCAGTGATGTCACACCACAATGGATTTAATGATTTTGTGAAGGAGTGGATGACAACAGAATTGAAAGTCAATCAACCAAATGATTCCCTGAAGGATTTGGTGGAGTTGATTAACCAGGGGATGACCCCGCTTTTGTGTGATGGAGAAAGGTTTATTGGCCTGATTACAGCTATTGATGTACTTGATCATATAAAGCGAAACAACGGATGATAAATAAAATATAAACATATGAAATGCCCATGACAATCCCCTTGACACACAGACGCATGATTGTTTTTCGTGGGGGTCAAAAGTCGAAGGTCGAAGGTCAAAGGAAAAAAAATAAACACATGAAATTTTCAACAAAAGCCATTCACGCTGGACAATCACCAGATCCAACTACCGGGGCGACCATCGTTCCGATTTACCAGACATCTACCTTTACTCAGTCGGGCATTGGAGAGCATCGGGGATATGAGTACTCCCGATCAGGTAACCCGACACGAAAGGCACTTGAGGAGAATCTAAGTGCCCTCGAAAATGGAAAATACGGACTCTCATTTGCCTCAGGTCTGGCTGCCGAGCATGCCATCCTGGCTGTGCTAAAACCCGGCGACCATGTGATCGCCATGCAGGACATGTACGGGGGAACTTACCGCCTGTTTGAAAAAGTATTTGCTCCCAACGGTATCCGATTTACCTATGTTGATGCGCATCCTGCATCATTCAGTGATGCAGTAAGACCAGAAACACGGCTGGTATGGATAGAGAGCCCAACGAACCCACTGCTTCAGATCGTCGACATTGGCAGTCTGGTTGACATATGCAAAAGCAAAAATTTACTACTTGTTGTGGACAATACTTTTGCCACACCATTTTTTCAAAATCCGCTTGATCTTGGTGCAGACCTGGTCGTGCACAGTACCACCAAATACCTTGGAGGCCATTCGGATGTGATTGGAGGAGCGGTGATAACCAACAACGAGGAATGGTATGAAAAGATCAGGTTTTTGCAGAATGCTGCCGGAGGTGTTTCTTCGCCATTCGATTGCTGGTTGACACTCAGGGGTATAAAGACCCTGGCCATAAGAATGAAGCAACACGAGGAAAATGCCTTCGCTGTAGCCAGGTTCCTGAGTACACACAAACAAGTTAAAGAAGTAATCTTTCCAGGCCTGCCCGAGCATCCGGATTATGATCTTGCCAAACGACAAATGTCGGGGTTCGGTGGCATGTTATCCTTCAAAATTTACGGGGGCTTCGAAGAGGCAAACCGGATCATGAAGAAATTCAGGATATATTCTTTGGCGGAAAGCCTTGGCGGGGTAGAGTCACTGGCTAATTACCCGGCCGTGATGACACATGGCTCAATTCCTGCAGAAATGAGACAGAAGATCGGTGTTACAGATGACCTTATCCGTCTGTCGGTTGGTATAGAAGATGCAGAAGACCTTATTGCTGACCTGGAAGCTGCGCTGGCTTAAGGTTCCAGAAACAGCTTACCTGAAAAAAATCACTGTCATGCTGCACTGCATGCGCTGGCTTAAGGCGTCAGGATCAGCTGCCTGAAAAAATTTCACTGTAATGCTGCACTGCAGACTTTCCATCATGGTTAATTTATCGCCTGAAAGAAAAGTTTTGCCTTTTGCGGTAGCTAAGCTCCTGTCACAATATCCCACAGCTCGACATGCTCCCTGCTGCAATACCTGATATTGTTTTTGATGGCCATTTCCAATACCATTCCCCTGTTTTTGTGTAACTCGTTTCTGTCGCCAGCCAAAGGCATCAGTACCAGTTGATCTTTTCTGATCAGGCCTTTATCAAGGAAGTCCGTTTGAATTTCACTCCAATCGGCTTCGTCAGATATTACGAACTTAAACCAGGAATTTGGTAGCCCTGAAAGAAGTCGGATGACCTCAGGTTTATAGCGAAGGGATTTTTTGTTTTCTGAGTGACTCAGCTTGGGAGAATTATTCCAGAGTTGGATAAGATCTACCATTCGTGGGTCAGGCATCAGAGTGCATTCATTTTCTATTTCCAGGTAGGGGATAAATCCATAACGTTGTTTGAACTTGTCAAAGAACGCCAGCAAGCTGTTTTGCTGCCTTAAAGGGCTACCCCCTGTAAGGATCAGGTGTTGTCCATCCTTAAATTTGTTGATCAGATTGTACTCAGGGTTCTCCATAAGTTGAAACAAATCGCCGAAACTATATGGGTTGCCTTCACGCCAAACACTCTTTGTGTCGCACCAAATACAATATAGTGTGCAATGCTGTAACCTTAAAAAACTGGAAGGCCAACCAATAAAATTTTCTCCCTGAATGCTGTCGCAAAAAAATTCGGCAATATCGAGGAACTGTTCTCCTGCTGGAACCTTTTTATTATACAAAGGATTTGATGCAATTAATTGCTTCACTATTGATGGTTTCAATTCATTCATAGGGGTGGTATCATTCTGAATTAAAAGATAATCATTATCTAAGATAATCATTTTAGCGTTATCTGGGTTAATACGAACAATGGTCATGATTTTAGGAACAACCATCCAGATTGCTAATCTTTATTCTTTCTACATTTGAAAA
>SKYG01000327.1 GCA_007128045.1 Bacteroidales bacterium
CCGCAAGTACTACGGCAACAATGCCGATAGCCGGACTGTTTGCAAAAAGCATAATCAGAATAGCTATTAGCGAAGCTACAGACAAGGTAACAATAACCTTTGGACCTATAGCAGTTAAATTCTTAATCATGGAAGTCAGAAACCTTCCAATCATCATAGCCACACCAAACAGACTCAATACGACACCAGTTTTTGCAGCACCACCTGTAACACCGGCACCTGCATACAGTTCATTCATAACTGACCGAATCCATGTCCCCATGGATATCTCCAGTGAGATGTAACAAAAAAGAGCCAATGCAGCTACCAATACAGCAGGTTTGGTAAGCAGTTTTAACGCCTGGGAGAACTGGAAACCGATAGAAACTTTCGGATATGTTGCTGTCATGGCAAATGCCAGAAAAACAAGTTGAAGAATTGCTATAACAATCAGGGCACTGTTGTAACTCATATTTAATGTATTAAACATAAATACGATCAGAAGAGGTGTCAGAATATAACCCATGCCAAAAAAGGCATTCCCGAAGTTACTTGCACGGGCGGGGTCCTTACCTTCGAAAAGAACAACAGGAATCATCGTGTTTCCAACGGTATTCAGCGACATTGCACCTACTCCCAGCAAGATACATGCAAAAAATGCAAACGTAAAACTTGATGCAAGGGCAAGTAAAATCATACTCAGACTAGTGACTGTAAACCCGATAAATGCAACAGGCTTATACCCTACCTTATCTACAAGCGGTCCCACAAAAAGCTGCACAATACAACTTGTAAGGAACATTCCCAGGACAAGTGTTCCAAATTGACCCGTGTTAATTCCAAGCGATTCAATCAGTTCAACAGATATGGCACCCAAGATAATGAAACAAATTGCCAATGTAAATACAGCTGTTAGGGCAACAACTGCAGCTTTTCTGAAATTGTTCTTTTCCATAAGGTTGGTTTTTTTTTAAGATTAGTAAAAATATGACTAATTGACGATATCTATGAAAACAACATGTTTTGGTGCCAATATTTCAGTCAAAAGTATTTTATTGTTTTGTAATAAACAAATATTTAACCCAAATTACAGCTATCCTTCTGCATAAGTTGCGTATTGATCTCTAAACCATCAGACTAGGTTAAAGAATAAAAACTGTAACTTTTTCATCATAAGAAGAACATTCACAAAACATTAAAAGCTTCGGTTTATCAAAGAAGCCTATGGGAAAGGTACTGGACGTAAAGAAAAATGATCTGATAACAGAATCCTTTTTTTTGTAGATTTGTCTTTTAATCCCTGTTAACACAAGATTACAATGAACGTAATTATAAGAAAAGCTACCGAAGCCGATTTCCCGGAAATACTCGCCCTGATTAAGGAACTGGCTTTATTCGAAAAAGCCCCGGATAAGGTTACAAACACCGTGGAACAAATGCAGCAGGAAAAAGACCTGTTCGGATGCTTTCTTGCTGTATCAGACAATAATGACATTCTTGGGATGGCCCTGTATTTTTTCGCCTATTATACCTGGGTCGGGAAATCACTCTATCTGGATGACATCTACATAAAAGAACCCTATAGAAAACAAAAGATCGGAACAGCCCTGCTAAATAAAGTGTTTGATGTAGCCAGAGAAGAAAACTGTAAGCGGGTCAGATGGCAGGTTCTGGACTGGAACCAACCCGCCATCGAAATGTACCGAAAAGCTGGTGCAGAAGTAGACGATGAATGGCTGAATTGCAGCTTTGGTATAGAATCCATCAGAAATTTCAATTTGTAATCAATTTGCTGAAATACATTTCGTATATTTCGATGATTGGTTCATTTCATTTTGTATTGTTCCAAGTAATAGACCAGCTAACACCTATAACCATGAAGGCAATGCCGGGATGTTCAGCAATATGAATGTCAACATAAATTACAATGAATGTGAAGATTCTGTTCATTTTATGTGTTTCAATGATCATCGAATTGACTTCACAGTAGCAAGGACTTCAAAATAATATATTGATATACTACAACATACATACAGTTATATATTCGCAAGCGAACCAGTTTTAACCATGAGTACTCCCTTTAAAATTTCTTTTTCTGTTTTTATATTCATTTTCTTTTCTGCTGCCAATGCACATCAACCCGAAATGGCAGCTCCCGTATTTGAAAACGGTGAAGCCCAGATTGTGAAAGCCTTTGAAGAACCGGATAAATGGATTCGGCATGACCTGTGGGTTGAAACGACCTTCGACACCGATGGCGATGGCCTGCCAGACAGGATGCATGTATCTGTTACCCGCCCCTATCAAACCGAGTACCAAGGCCTGAAACTTCCGGTTATCTATATTTCCAGCCCATATTTTGCAGGAGTAGCACCCGATGTGGATGGGTTCTTCTGGGATGTAAAGCATGAATTGGGAGCCCCACCGGAAAGCCGGGTACACCCCGAAGTAAAACGCACGGGAAACAGACCATTTATTTCAGACTCTCAAATAAAAACATGGGTGCCACGGGGGTATGTCGTAGTACACTCTTCCTCACCCGGCACCGGACTTTCACAAGGTGCTCCAACTGTTGGAGGAGAAAATGAATCGCTGGCACCAAAAGCAGTGATAGACTGGCTGTGTGGCCGCGCACCAGGTTATTCAAGTCCGAATGGTGACGAAAGGGTATATGCCTATTGGTCGACAGGGAAAGTGGGTATGACAGGAACCTCCTATAATGGCACCATACCCCTGGCTGCTGCCACCACCGGGGTAGAAGGACTGAAAGCCATTATCCCGGTCGCACCCAACACATCGTATTACCACTACTACCGGTCTAACGGGTTGATCAGATTCCCCGGAGGCTATCTCGGCGAAGATATTGACGTATTATATGATTATATCCATAGTGGAGATGAATCTAAACGGGCCTATAATAACGCAACCGTGCGCGACACAGAATTAAAAAACGGTATGGACAGGGTTACCGGAAATTATAACGACTTCTGGGCGCAACGCGACTACCTGAACCATATGAAGCCAATGAAAGCTGCCATGCTTATGGCTCATGGGTTTAACGACTGGAATGTGATGCCGGAACATAGTTACAGGATATACAAAGAAGCTACAAAAATGGGATTACCAACCCAGCTCTACTACCACCAGGATGGACATGGTGGCCCCCCGCCCCTAAGCATGATGAACAAATGGTTTACACGCTACCTGCATGGCATCGAAAATGACGTTGAACAAGACCCCAAGGTCTGGATCGTTCGCGAAAACGATAATCAGGACAAGCCCACCCCTTACGAGGAATATCCCAACCCGGAAGCCTCTTCCGTAACATTTTTCTTGCATCCGGGAGCTCCCGGGAGGGGACAACTAAGCACAATGAGACCAGATAATCCAGGTACAGAAACACTGATTGACAATTATTCTTTTGGCGGAAACGCTTTGGCAAAGGCAGAAATCACCGATCATCGTCTTATCTTCCTCACACCTGAGCTGCAAAATGACATACACATCTCAGGAATACCTGAAATCAATATCAGGCTGGCCTCAAGCAAACCAGCAGCAAACCTGTCTGTCTGGCTCGTGTCACTGCCATGGAATGAAAGCCGCAATGCTAAAATAACTGACAACATCATTACCCGCGGATGGGCAGACCCGCAAAATTACAGGTCGCTGATAGAAAGTGAACCTTTAGTGCCTGGAACTTTTTATACCCTGCAATTTGAGTTGCAACCCGATGATCAAATAATCCCTAAAGGACAACAAATCGGACTGATGATCTTCTCCAGCGACAAAGAA
>SKYG01000156.1 GCA_007128045.1 Bacteroidales bacterium
CCGAACAGGATTCCGAACACCTCATCTATCCTCGACACAGGGTGTATCTTTATCCCGGCATGTTTTTTTTCAATGCCTTTAAGGTTGTACTTTGAGACAAAAATTTCCTGGAAGCCGAGCTTAGCGGCTTCGTTGATACGTTGTTCCACCCGGGTAACGGGTCGAATCTCTCCTGTAAGGCCTGTTTCGGCGGCAAAACAGATTTTATCTCCCACAGGAATGTCTTCGCTGGAAGAGAGTATGGCACATAGTACGCCCAGGTCTATGGCCGGGTCATCTACCTTGATGCCGCCCGTGATGTTTAAAAACACATCCTTTGCAGCGATTTTGAAACCGCAACGTTTTTCCAACACTGCCAGCAGCATATTTAAGCGGCGCAGGTCGAAGCCATTGCTTGACCGTTGTGGCGTGCCATAAGCGGCTGAGCTAACCAGTGCCTGGGTTTCTATCAGGATGGGCCTTTGTCCTTCGATGGTGGCGGAGATGGTAACCCCGCTAATCACTTCGTCGCGCTGCGACAGCAGTATCTCCGAAGGGTTGGAAACCTCTCTGAGTCCATTGGAGCGCATTTCATATATTCCCAGCTCGCTGGTGCTTCCAAAACGGTTTTTCGTTGCCCGCAGGATACGGTATGCGTGGTTATGGTCTCCTTCAAACTGGAGTACCGTATCTACCATATGCTCCAGAATCTTTGGGCCGGCCAGCGATCCTTCTTTGGTGATATGACCAATCAGAAAAACAGGGGTGCCACTCTCTTTGGCATATCGCTGGAACTCTGCCGCACATTCTCTGATCTGGGAGATGCTGCCGGCAGAAGAGTCTATGCTGGATGTGGTAAGGGTCTGGATGGAGTCAATCACCAACAGTTGCGGCTGAAGATCTTCTATGTGTTTAAATATCAAGTCTGTGTCTGTTTCGGTAAGGACATAACAGCTGGGATGATGCATCCCAAGCCGTGTGGCTCGCATTCGCAACTGAAGGTCGCTTTCCTCACCAGAGATATACAACACCTTCACATCTTTGATCTGTAGGGCCATTTGTAACATCAGTGTCGACTTTCCAATACCTGGCTCTCCGCCAATAAGCATCAGTGCGCCAGGAACAATGCCCCCGCCCAATACCCGGTCGAGCTCAGGACTGCCAGAATGATTGCGCTTCTCCTGGCCTTCTGCTATTTCTGTGATCAACCTGGGCGAAGAGGAAAAACCTTTGGTCTCAGAAGACCGGAATGAGCGCTTTTGGCGGGCATCTTCCTTTTTTATTACCTCTTCGGTATAGGTGTTCCATTCACCGCAAGAAGGACAACGGCCAATCCATCGTGCCGAACGGGCACCACAACTGCTACAGAAAAACTCGGTTTTGACCTTTGCCGTCATATGAAAAAGTGTTTAGGGTTGCAAACTATGCCTGCAAAGGTAAAGATAAGAAATGATGAATAAAAAAAAGGGAAAACCCGGGTTTGTCACCCAAAAGGTCTTCCCTCTGCAACCATGAAAACAAGACTGTAAAGGTATACATTATTTTTCAAAAATCATATTTGTTTATAACCTGCACTCGTAAAAAGCAAACAAAATGAGTTTTTTTAAGAATGCACGTTTATGTGTTTATAATTCAACAATTCAACAGTTCAACAATTCAACAAATACCTGCATCTTTCCGTATCTTTGCCATCATTATTACCCAAACAAATCAACAAAACAACTCAACAACTCAACAATTCAACAACTCAACTTCCCACGAACATGCTTTGTATTCAAAACCCGCGTACCGACCCCTGTTTTAACCTGGCTGCGGAGGAGTATGTACTGAAGAATTTCACTGATGATTGTTTTATATTGTATCGCAATGAGCCTTCGATTATTGTTGGCAAGCACCAGAACACCCTGGCGGAGATAAACCTGCGGTATGTAAGGGAGAATAACATCAGGGTGGTACGCAGGCTTTCTGGTGGTGGTACCGTGTTTCACGACCTGGGCAACCTGAATTTCACCTTTATCGTTGCTGGAAAAGAAGGTCACCTGGTCGATTTTCGCAGGTTTACCAAGCCGATACTGGAAGTGATGCAACAGGTAGGGGTTGAAGCCAGGTTTGAGGGCCGCAACAACTTAACAATAAACGGGCTGAAGTTTTCGGGCAATGCAGAGCATGTGCATAAACAACGTACCCTTCATCATGGCACCTTGTTGTTCTCGTCGGTGATGGCTGATCTTTCTGACGCACTGAAAGTCGATCCCAAGGCATATACCGACAAAGCGGTGCAGTCGATCAGGTCGAAAGTGACGAATATCAGCGAGCACCTGAGCCATCCCATGGATGTAACAACATTCGGCAATATGATCATGGAACATATTCGTAAACACTACGGTGGCAACGTCATGTATTCCTATACAGAAGAAGACATTCGGGCCATTGAACAGTTGCGGGATGAGAAATACTGCCAATGGGAATGGAACTTCGGGTATTCACCCAAATATATGTTTGAGAGAAGGATGCCTGCCTCGGACGGCGGCGATCTGGTGTTTCAAATCAGTGTCGAAAAGGGGATCATAAAAGAAGTCAATATCCAGGGCGATGCCTTTCATCCCAAAGATATTGATGTTGTGGTGAAAGCGCTGACAGGCCTGCCTCACGAACCCGATACCATCACAAAACGACTTTCGGATTTGAACCTCAACGAATTATTTACCTCCATTGCTGTTAAAGATTTTGTGTACGGCATGTTTTGACCCATATTTATTGCTATATTCACAGATGATTGCGACACGCCGAAAACATGATTAACTACAACAAGGTCATACAATTCATCCAGAGTCCATTCATTCTGTCTGTGATACCAGCTTTGCTGATCATTTTGCTGGTGCCCGTGAAGCGGGAAAGATATACATTAGATATAGATTCTGTAAGGTTACTTTCGAATAACTATTACGTGCGTTATGCCGACATAGATGCTGATGGTTACTCTGAAAAAATCCGTTTAGGACAGTTTGAAAATTCCACATTCGTAAACATTGACAACCATTTTGGGGAACCTGTTAACCAGTGGAACCTTTATGGGACGTATGATTTTAGTATTCAATCTACATTGTTCATTAGCGGCGACAGTGATGGTGATGGCCAGCATGAAATAGTTGTGTTCACCACATCGAATGATTCCATCTTTATGCATGTCATATCAGATTATGAGAAAGATCAGCCCGCCATACAAAACCGCCTGATAGCCATCTCTGGCACTGGCATCAGAGCTCCTGACCCCTTTATTATACCTGGCGGCATGGAAGACCTCAACGGAAATGGCCGCAAAGAGTTTATCTTTGGCATTGGCAGCGGGTTTTCAAGATATCCTCGTGCGGTGTATGCCTATTATCTTGACAAAGACTCTCTGGTAGCTTCGCCTGAATCATCCTGTTTTATTTTGGAAATCAGCCTGCACGACATCACTGGTGACGGAAACAGGGAGGTTGTTATCAACGGAAGTGCTACCGCCAATGTATCGCCGGATAAAGCCACCTATCATGACCATAGCAACTGGTTGATGGTTCTTGACAGAGATATGAACTTTCTGTTCGAACCGGTCGAAGTTCCGGGAAGATACAAGTATTTCAGAACAGTTGTGATTCAGGACGCAGACAATACGATGCTGGCAGGGTTTCACTTTCCCGGTTCTGCCGGGATGGCGTCGGTGAGCTTTTATGACCACCAGGGAACAATCCTTCGCACACAAGATCTTCCTGGTAATCCGGTGGATGTGTTTATACAAACCTGTCAGGAAGG
>SKYG01000320.1 GCA_007128045.1 Bacteroidales bacterium
CTTTCAAGCGCCTATGTATCAGAGGCAGAAAAAAACAACAGTAAGGGATGGACTTCACTGTTCAATGGATCAGACCTCTCAGGATGGGTAATTCCGGAAGGGGACAATGGGCATTGGAAAGTACTTGATGACGTGATCGATTACGATGCCCTGAGCGAAGCACCAGGCAGTAAAGACCTATGGACAGAAAAAGAATTCCGGAACTTTGTGCTTAGGATTGATTGGCGGTTGAAAGATATTCCCTTTATGAACCCCAATGTGCCCATCATCAGACCCGATGGAACACATCAACGTGACGCCCAGGGTAAGGAGATCCGAATGACACTGCCTGATGGAGATTCCGGCATTTACCTGCGTGGAACATCAAAGGCTCAGGTCAACATTTGGGCTTGGCCAATAGGCTCAGGAGAGGTATACGGTTACAGGATGGATAGAAACATGCCAGAAGAAGTTCGCGCCGCAGTAACACCGCGAATCATGGCCGACAACCACATCGGTGAGTGGAACAGCTTTGAGATAACATTGATAGGCGATAGACTCACGGTCATCTTGAATGGTCAACCTGTAATTGACAATGCACAACTACCAGGCATCCCTGAAAGCGGACCGATCGCACTGCAACACCATGGACATATAGTAGACGGTAAGTGGGCAAGCGCCCCATCTTTGGTTCAGTTCCGGAATATATATATTAAGGAGTTGTGAGTTGTGAACTTTGAATTGTGAATTGTGAGTTAAAAAGTTACGAGGTTACGGGTTAGGGGTTGTGGGTATGAGCGTGACAAGACTTGGCCTGTCTTGCGGTTACATAGCACTTGGTCATCTCGAACGAAGTGAGAGAACCCCTACATATCTGGGTTACCAGGTTAACGAGTTATCAGGTCGTTATGTTAATCCCCAACGATCTTCAGTTTTGTGCCAGAAATGACCTGATCTGTCAGGTCCATGTTGTTCAGAAATGCCAGTTCCTCCATCTTATCCTGAGGCACACCGAGTACCCGAAAGGTATTTGCCAGTGTTCCAGTACTCGGTGCCGTTCTAATCCTGACCCGTTGTGGCTGAACATTGAGCCTGGCAGGATCTGTAAGTTTGTCAAAGTTGCCCATGGTACGCTCAAACTGGTTTGCGTAGTTGTTAAAGTCGGCATCGGAAGATACGCCATGAAACACGTAATAGGTGCCATTATCATCAATAAAATAAGATAATACCCTGATGGTTTGTTGCTGACCGGTAGATTGATTCTGTGATGTTTGCGTCGACAACACCGCTATGGCAGGCATGCCGTTTACCTGGATGCGGCTGCTTTCAATAACATTAAGTTCTAATTGTTGAATGGTTGTCTGGGCAGCTTCCTCCAATGAGTTTTGTTGTGCCAGCGCAAAGATCATCAGTGCCTTGCCATCTGCGGGGGCCATACTTACCTGCATGGGTGAGTTCTCCAGTTTCCATCCCTGGGGAAAGCTGAATCTGAACTTCAGATCTGGGTGGTAGAATACACTGCCGTCGACATATCCCTGACGCGGATCTTCTCCATACACCATGCCGTCGAGCATGGCCAGATAACTGTCTGTATTCACCTTCCAGGTGTCAAAATCAAGTTTCTCCTGCCAGGTTACAGCATCCCTTTTTACATCATTGTAGCGATCGCCCGGATCGGGGTGGGTCGAAAGAAAGGTAGGCACCCCACCCTGATGACTATCCAGATTCATTTTTACAAGAACCTGGTAAAAGTCGGCCATTTTCTGGGCGTCAAACCCTACCTTAGAAGTGTATTCCACACCCAGCCGGTCGGCCTCGCGTTCATCATCACGGCTGTAGCTCAAGAACAACAACTGCATGCCAGCCATAGCGTATTCACCATATTGGCGAAACTCTTCAGAGGCTATCATGCCACCCACCAACAGCAACTGACCAACCGTCTGTTTTGCCTGCCGGCTTACAGAGTGACGGGCGGTGATATGACCCATTTCGTGCCCCAGCACACCGATCATCTCCGCTTCATTGTTAAACTGCGCCAAAATGCCACGGGTAAAATACATATATCCTCCCGGTACCGCAAAAGCATTGATGACAGGAGAATCCAGAATCCTGACATGATATTTTAGCTTGGGCCTGTGCGATATCAGCCCCATTTCATCGGCCCTGCTCTGAATCAGTGCGAGCAGCGCTTCATTCTGATACTCACCAAATGTAGCAATCACCTGTGGATCATAACTCATTCCCATCTGTATTTCCTGGGCTTCAGACATAAGAACCAACTGTCTCTTGCCGGTAACAGGGTTTACAGCACAAGATGGCATAAATAATAGACCGGCAAAAAATGCAATTACGAGTAAGGTGTTAAATTTTTTCATGATAAGCATTTTGTATAATGAAACCCAGAATAATCGCAAGGAAATATATTCCGAGGACAAACCTCTATTATTGCTCCTCTAATTTACTAAAATTTTTTGAGGTGATAACACATATAAAATAAAGCACATCAAAAATGTCTATCTTTGCACCTTGTAAAAAAAATCATTCATGCACCTTTTCAGGTCTATCCCACAAAGACCTCCTTTGGGTTTAAACATCATTATTTGTGAAGGTTGATAAAGAAATAGAAAGAAGAAGGACGTTTGGTATTATCAGTCACCCCGATGCAGGAAAAACCACCCTCACAGAGAAACTACTACTATTTGGAGGGGCTATCCAGGTAGCCGGCGCAGTAAGAAGCAACAAAATTGTCAAAACAGCTACCTCAGATTTTATGGAGATCGAGAAGCAGCGTGGCATCTCTGTGGCGACTTCTGTGATGAGTTTTGAGTATTCCCAACATAAGATCAACATACTGGACACACCCGGCCACAAAGATTTTGCTGAAGATACGTATCGCACATTAACGGCAGTAGATAGCGTGATACTGGTAATTGATTGTGTAAAAGGCGTTGAAGAACAGACCCGTAAGCTCATGGAGGTCTGCAGGATGCGTCATACCCCGGTAATTATTTTCATCAACAAGCTCGACAGAGAAGGTCAAGATCCCATATACCTGCTCGAGGAGGTTGAAAAGGAGCTTAATATTCATACCAGGCCACTTACATGGCCAATTGGGATAGGTTCCACATTTCAGGGCGTTTACAACCTGCTCACCAAACAATTGCGGATGTTTACTCCTAATAAGACAAGCATATCCGATGAAGAAGATATCATCAACGACCTTGATGATCAAAATCTTGTTAAGCATATTGGCAGTCAGGCTGCAGAAAAGTTGAAAGAAGAGGCCGAACTGATAGAAAAGATTTATGAGCCATTTGACGAGGACTTATACAAAGAGGGTTATCTGGCGCCAGTATTCTTTGGCAGTGCCATCAACAATTTCGGGGTCAAAGAGCTGCTCGACACCTTTGTAAGGATTGCCCCTTCCCCAAGAAGTCGTGATACCGATGTAAGAACCATCCATCCCACACAGAAAGAATTTACCGGCTTTGTGTTTAAGATACATGCCAACCTCGACCCTAACCACCGGAACCGGATCGCGTTTTGCAGGATTGTTTCAGGGTTGTTTCAGAGAAACGTTTTTTACCACCATACCAGGCTGGATAAAAAGCTTCGTTTTACCAGCCCTACCAGCTTCATGGCCGGCGACAAAAACGTTATTGACGAGGCATTTCCGGGTGATGTAGTGGGCTTATATGATACCGGAAATTTCAAGATTGGCGACACACTGACTGAGGGAGAACAGCTCTTCTTTCAGGGTATTCCGAGCTTTTCCCC
>SKYG01000370.1 GCA_007128045.1 Bacteroidales bacterium
CCTTTGACCTTTGGTTTTCCTGCCACAAAATCTTTCAGGTAAAAGGGCTCGAAGTAAGCAACATCTTCGGTGGTTGACCTGTTAAATGTTTCGGTAGCCAATGGGATCATTGCACTGGCTGAAGGTTTGATGCCATCAATAAATATGGCGTTGCTGCGGGTAAGTATGTCGCGGCATTTTTCTGCGCCATCCCCAAAAAACAACATTTTATGTTCATCGAGGATATCTGAGAAGCTATTTGGGTCAACGATCAGGGCCTGGATGTCTTGTAATGGCTCAAATTTGTTGTTGAACAATCCAGTATAGACCTCCATACGCCTGGCATCTATCATAGGGCAATAGATGGCTTCGAGTGCTTCGGGATAAATGATGTTGTTGCGTTGGGCAAGTATGTTTCGACAATGAACCGCCAGGGCCTGAAGGGTGCTTATCCCGATAAGTGGTATGTCTAATCCATAGCATAATCCTTTGGCTGTTGATACGCCAATACGGAGGCCGGTATATGATCCTGGCCCTTTGCTTACGGCGACAGCCGCCAATATACTGAGCGGGACGTTTGCCTCACGCATCACCTCTTCGATAAAGCTGGTCAGCAACCCTGAGTGAGAGTATGACACAGAATCATCTTCGCGGCACGCAAGTAGCTTTCCATCGCATGAAAGGGCCACAGAGCAAACTTTTGTAGATGACTCAATGTGTAAAATATATGCCATAATAACAGGTGATCTAATCTGTTGTAAACAGGTTCTCGCGCTTAACTTTTTCTACTGTGCTTCCATCCTTCAGTGTCCTGGAGACAAGCCGGTATGGTCCGGTAATTACTTCCTGGCCTTTATCAAGTCCTTCAGTGATCTCAATGTATTGGGTGTCTTGTATTCCCGTTGTTACGGCCTGTCTTACAGCTTTCCCGTCTTTATAAAGAAACACATACTCTTGCGGGCGGGCTGTTTCTTGTATGTCTTCACTTTCGGTGCCAGCATCATTATTTTCTTCTTCAGAATTATTCTGGATGGCAGATTCAATAACGCGCGTTGTTACTGCCTGTATAGGTACTGATAAAGCCGCTGTTACCTGCTTTGTACGTATGTCTACCGAGGCCGACATTCCAGGACGGAAGGGCGAAAGATGCTGTTTGTTTTCAAGCTGCAGGTGGCTGTAAGAATCAGGCAAAATGCCGATACGAACTTCAAAATTTGTTACCTGGTCTACGCTAAGGCCTTCTACCTTTGCAGAATTTGCGATGGATGTGACGGTACCCCTGAAGCGGTCTGTGAAAAAGGCATCGACCTGGATAATGGCCGTATCGCCCTCATTCACCCTGATGATATCGTTTTCATTGACATTGACAACCACTTCCATCTTATTCAGGTTGGCAATGCGCATGATTTCCGTTCCGGCAAACTGAGAGGTGCCTACCACACGTTCACCCAGCTCTACGTCCAGACGTGATATGGTGCCTGCCATGGGTGAGTATATATTGGTTTTTGACAAGCTCTCCCGGGCCTCCTTTAAGGCAGCCTCCGCACTTTTTACCTGAAACTCGGCACCGATGACACTTTGACGGCCGGCCTCCACCTCCGCTTGTGCCACCAGGTATTGTGCCCGAGCAGCATCATAGTCAGATTCTGAAATGGCATTCTGGTCGAACAAAAGCTTGCTGCGATTGTAAGATGCTGTGGCATTGATAAACTGTGCATCAGACTGTGAGGCACGGGCACGGGCATTGGCAAGGTTGGCACGACTGGTATTTAAAGAGGCGGTGACACGATCCAGGGCTGACTCATAAAGGTCGGGATTGATCCTGGCAAGCAACTGCCCGCGCTCTACCAAATCCCCTTCAATAACAGGAAGAAGGATGATCTCTCCCGACACATCGGGACTTATTTTTACTTCAGTAACCGGCCTGATCCTTCCGCTGGCAGTTACGATCTCCACGATATCCCTGCGTTGAACCTCCTCAGCAGAAACCTGGAGAGCTTCCGCGGTGTCAATCCATCCGGCCTTACGTCCGACCACCAGGGCAAGGATCATAACACCCAGGCCAATCAATGCGTATTTTACTAATTTTTTTGTTTTCATCTGTTTAAAATTGTCTGAAGGTCTGAAGGTCTGAAGGTCTAAATGTCTGAATGTCTAAAGGTCTGAAGGTCGAAAAGTTAACTCCTCAACTCCTCAACTCCTCAACTTTTTCAAGGTATACTCAGCGGGTTGCCCATATAAAAGTCAAGCACTTTGGTGCGGAACACGAATTCATATTTGGCTTGCAGCATCTCTGATTGTGCTGCTGTAAGCCTGTTTTTTGCATCGTTGTATTCAAGGGAATTCACCATCCCAACATTAAACCGTTGTTCCGTATAGCGGAACGACTCTTCCAGGGCAATGACGTTGGTTTCTGTTGCTTCGTATCTTTTCAGTGCCCCCTGGGCATCGGCATGTGCCTGTTGAATGGTTTTAAATAATTGATCGCGTACCAGTTGCTGGCTTAAGCGGGCATTTTCGAGCGAGATTTGGGAGCGTCCGATTGCTGACCGTGTTTGAAAATTATTAAAAACAGGAATGGTGAGAAACAGGCCGATACTTCTGTTCAGGTTGTCATTAAGTTGATCGCCAAATGGCTTGATTCGTGTTTGAACGTCGATGGTGGGGGCAAATACGGGCACACCTGTTTCTGTGAGTCCTATTTGCCGCGGGCTTCCCTCAATGGTTTCCACCACCTCTCTGCTGGCTCCGGAGTAACCAGTGCCATAGCTGCCACGCATGCTGAGCATGGGGCTTCTGCCGCCTCTGGCAATGAGTAAACCTTTTTCAGCGCTCGACACCCTTACTTCGGCGGCTTTTACATTGGGCTGGGTTTGTACCGCTGTTGAATATACCTGCATTGGAGACAACTCCAGATCATCATCAGGAAGTATGGCAATCTCAGGAACAGCGATCTCAAAGCCTTCTGTGGCAGAAATGTCAAGCAGCTGTGCCAGGTTGAGGTAGGCTATATCGAGCTGATTTTGTGCATTTACCAGTTGTAACTCTTCACTGGCAGCTTGTGCCTGCACAGTAAACAAGCTGCCACGTGCGAGGGTTCCTGCCTCAACAAGCTGGGCAGTGCGCGCAACCTGCTGTGCGGTTATTTCCAACTGGTTGGCAGCAATCGCCACCATTTCCAAACTAAACAGTATTTGAAGATAGTCTGCCGCAACGGCCAGGGAAATATCATTTTGCATGGTTTCCACATCGAACTGGTTGGCTCTCAGCTCAAACTCACGCTGCTGAATGCTGTTGTGTATCTGAAAACCATTGAATAAGGTTACGCCGCTGCTAACACTGAAGTTGTTGGATCGCACGCTTTCCGTAGCAAATTCATTGGTAAACGGATCGATGGTACGGCCAAAATTATACCCATGCGACGCGTTGGCGTTCATACTGGGAAAACGATTCGCCTTCCCCTGTGTCAGGTTCTCTTTGGCTATCTCCACGCCAAGCTGCTGTTGCTTGATCTGAAGGTTGTTTTCCAGCGCATAATTGATACAGTCTTCCAGAGTCCATGGCATTTGTGCCGCAGCATTGCCCGGCAGTAGTATCCCTGTTAAGAATACCAGGAACAATAAATTCGTCTTGTTTAGCATGTAATCAATTGTTTTTATGGTTGCAATAACAAATATCCTGCTAATTTATATATTAGCCTACAAAAATAATCAAGATAAAATGAAA
>SKYG01000093.1 GCA_007128045.1 Bacteroidales bacterium
ATTTGTATTTGGTCAAGTGTTTAAACCAGTTTATACTGATTACAAATAATATTTATAAAGAACAGTATATCAGTGTTATAGGTTATTCAGGGTTGGATGCGTATAGGTAATAATCTATAATTTGATATATTTGATTATTTATTTAACAGTCATACTTACGGACTCATGAATTAATTTATTCAAAGCAATATTGAGTTCACTCTTAAAAGTCCGTTAAATTTGTTTCCTGCAGATTTCGCAGATAAACGTAGATGTCAAACATTTGATTATCAGCGAAAAAAATCAATGATAATCAGCGTAATCAGCAGGAAAAAACTTTTTGTAGTAGGCTCAATATGTGCAATAAAAACCCACCAGGACATGTATAACAAACTGATCTCCAACATCAAACCTCTCGGATTTATGTGGCCTACCAGCGATCCGTTTATCTTTTGTGTGCACCATTTGGATAATTACCCTAAAGGCAATGACGAGATGGGCCCTGCAGCGTCATTATCAGGGCGTTATCTTGGGCAGGATTTCACCATCAAAGATGGTTGGCGGATGTATCATGGAGAACGGATACCGGGCTTTCCTGCCCATCCGCACCGTGGCTTTGAAACGGTAACAGTAGTTCTGGAGGGCTTTGTAGACCACTCCGACAGCCATGGCTCTGCCGGCAGATATGGCATGGGTGATGTACAATGGATGACTGCCGGATCAGGATTACAGCATTGCGAGATGTTTCCACTAATAAAGAAAGATGCCGGAAACCCCCTTGAGCTATTTCAGATATGGCTGAACCTGCCTCAGAAGAAGAAATTTGCCGATCCTCATTTCAAGATGCTTTGGGCAAACACCATCCCAAAACTTGAACTGCGTGATGAAAATGGCAATCGTATTGACATTAAAGTGTTTGCGGGTTCTTATGGAGATGCAGTGGCTCCTGCACCGGCACCAGATTCATGGGCCGCTGACCCTGTCAATGGGGTCAATATCTGGACCATCAAGATGGAGCCTGGCGCAACATGGAAAATCCCTTCTGCCTCGTCAGAAATGCATCGCACCCTCTATTTTTACCAAGGTGCTACTATAAAGCTCGGTGGACTTGACATCGAATCCTATCAGGCCATTGAGATGCTTGCTGATCAGGAAGCCATCATTGAAGCAAATTGTGAAGACGCCTATATGCTTTTATTGCAGGGCCTACCCATCAATGAACCAGTGGTGCAGCATGGTCCTTTTGTGATGAATACCTCTCAGGAGATCCAACAGGCAATCTCTGATTACAGAAGAACACAGTTTGGCGGGTGGCCATGGGAACGCCACGATAACGTCCACCCCCGAGAACAAGGCAGATTTGCAAAATATCCCGATGGCAGGGTAGAGGTGCCTGGGTAGAATGGAATGATGTGATTGTACCGAGAGACGATTGTATTGGCCGGGCTTGACCGGCCTATACATGTTCTCTGTGTTCCTCTGCGAATCACTCTGTGTATCCTCTGTGGTTAAATTTTCAAACCTGGGAACCTTTTAACTTGGCAACTCCCAACTCGCAACTCCCAACTCTTCACTCTATCACCACCTGGATGGTTCTGGCAATGTCCAGTGCCGTTGTCAGGGTGCTCAGGTCAGTAAACAGTTCGCCGGTTTTTCCCGACCAATGGCTGTGGCCAATGGGGGTCATGGGATAGCTTGTCTGGTCAGAGGTCAGGTCAATTACCGCTTCGTACACTACAGCAGGCTGGCTCGATGTTCTATATTGCTCATCATCAGGGAATTTGTCGTTGGTCCAGTAACGGTTCCAATCCCATGATTGGTTGATCTCCAATAACACCCTGAATGTTTGAGGGCTTTCAGCTGGTGTATGGGTATTGAGAATGAAGTTGCCTTTTGGTGTGGGGCCAGTGATTGCATCTGGCATTGGGTCATCCTGGGTAGGCAGGTACAGTCCGTCGCTGGCCTGTATGCCACGTTGGTGGCCCCAGTAGGGGAGGGCTGCCGGGCGGCGCACCGGACCGGGTTGCCACCGTCCGGTAGATGGATCACCATGTCTGAAGATACCTTCGGCAATCGATTTGGCAACATATAGGGTCTGGATATAGTTGCTGTCGAGGTCTTCGATCCATATAGCCATCAAAGGATGGTTGAACGACCTGCCTGCCTCGAAGTTTACAGTTAGACTTATCCCACGACCTTCGTAAGATGTTTCGAAAACCATTGGCGGTAAAGGCTCGGCTCTTTGGGACAACCTGTGTTCTCTCCATGCAGAACAAGCACTAATAAGTATGAGGATGAATCCTATAGTGCTTAATAATGTGATTCTACTTTGCAGCTTCATAAATATGTTCTTTACATGATTACTGTGTGATGACAGGCCCAGTCCTGCCCCTGCAACAATTCAACAATTCAACAGGACAGGCCCAGTCCTGTCCCTACTAGAATTCAACAATAATGCCAACAGATGGCAACACATTGCCAATACTGTTATTCAGTCTTTTTAGTTCGTACCGTTCAATACCATTGTCATCAATAAAGGTGACCGGTCTACCCATCTCGTCCTCAACACGAAGGTAATTGTCGGGTTGCGACGCTTTAAAGTTATAAACATTTTGAATATCCAGGTACAACATCAGTGACCATTTATTCAGGTAAAACTGTTTATCGATCCTGACATCAAGCTGATGGAAAGCGGATAAGCGTTGGCTGTTAAAGCGTGAATAATCGAAGTATGCCATTCCTTGTATGTCCCATGCATCTCTGATGCTCGACTTTTCGAGATCGTAGGGGGTGTAGGGGGCGCCACCTGAGAACCTCCATTTCAAACCTGCATCCCAGTTTCGGGGTAACTTTCGAAGCGCGGTAAGGATCACTATATGTCGGTTATCCCATGCAGAAGGGATATACTTATCCGAAAAGTCTTTGAATTCACTTCGGACAAAGGTATATGAGAGTATCAGGTTAAATCCCTGGAGTCGTTGTTCGCGATAAAGAAGCTCTGCTCCAAAGGCTCTCCCTTTGCCGATCGATAGCACTTCTTCGTCGCCAAAAATACCGAAATCGGCCGATTGGCTGCCTATCGAAACGGAATCCCTGACTGAAAACGGATACTTGTCATACGCTTTGTAAAAACCTTCCAGACTCAATTTGCTGCTTCGTGATGGCAGCCATTCAATACCTGCTACCAGTTGGTTTACCGAAATATATTTTAGGTTGTTTTGTTTGTTTACCAGCACGCCTTCATTGTTTTGAAAGCCAAGTGTGGTATAGGCTGGCTGTTGATAATACCTTCCAGTATTAAAGTTAAGGAAGAAATTTTCCTGTAGTTTATAGGATGCTGAAAATCGCGGTGATAGTTGGTTCAGCATATTCGACATACTCGATGAGTAATTATTTGCATCAGCACGAAGTCCCAGCGAAAGAGATAGCCGTTGGTTCAGGAAGCTTCTGGTAAGCTGACCGAAAAGGCTCCACTTGAACATATTATATGATGAGTTATAATCTACTTCTTGCAGCTGGTTCATAAAAAATAGTTGCTGATAGGTTTGGTTCAGGTATTTCGCATATTCTGATCCTGCTCCAAAACGAATACGATAGTCGCCTGCGTTTACAAGCCTTTCGAAACGAATCTTATTCTCAATTTCATCAGATACATAATCAAATGTGCGTTCTTGTGATTCGTCATTCTCAGGGTATTTATAGGAGAAGTTTCTCAACATGTTCCGGCTGATAACCCAGGTATCGAACCCATTATCACGGAATTGCCGGTAAACACTTCCCAGGGCATAGTTCCATTGTTCGCTGACAGGCAGGTAGTCGAGGATAAATCGTTGTTCTTCTGTCTCATTGGCATTGAGGTTCAGTTGAAACTGGTCAATAGCACCTATGCCGATAAATGATAGTTCAGCCCGCGGCCCGATTTTGGTATTGGTTTTAAACTGAAACCCATTGTAGGTTGGCAGAAATGGCAGTCCGATGGCACTAAACAGAAACTGCAGGTATGACCTTCGTGCAGAAAGAATAAATGTAGTATTTGGAGACAGAGGGCCATCAGCAGTCATTGCCAGGTCGCTGGCGCCGAATGTGCCTCTGAAGTTCACTTTTTCATCATTTCCATTTATCTGGCGGAATTCGAATACAGAGCTGAGGGCGTTGCCTCTGTTTGCCGGGAACGCCCCAGTATACATCTCGACCTCTCTGATGAAGTCGACATTGATAATGCCCACAGGCCCTCCGCTTGCTCCCTGTGTTGCAAAGTGGTTGATATTGGGGATTTCCATCCCATCAAGAAAAAAGCGATTCTCATTCGGACCGCCACCACGAATGATGACATCGTTCCGGAATGCGGGCGTAAAAGCAACTCCGGGTAGAGACTGTATTACCCTTGATATATCGCGGTTACTGCCAGGACTGCGTTCTATTTCCTGAATGCCGATCCGGCGAAGAGACACCGGGCTTTCCTCCCTGCGTTCGAACTGAGATGCCTGTACCTCTACAGTCTGCAGCTCAACCTGAATCTCGCGCAATCCAATGTCGATGTTAGCAGTTCGTGCGTTGGTAACCATAAATTCTTCTGTGATCCTGCTTTCAAAGCCTACCGATGATGCCTGCAGGCGAACAAAACCAGGTGTAACACCTGTAAACGTAAAATAACCATCCAGATCACTGGTGCTACCGATGGTGGTACCATAGATAATGATGTTGGTAAAAGGCAATGGCTCATTGGTCAACTCATTAAACACCCGGCCACGAATTGAGCCCTGCTGAGCACTTGCTTCAACTGGTACCAAAAGAAATCCAGCGAACATCACGAAGAATAATCCTGGAAATACGTTAAACAGATTCATAGTTTGATTAATTTTATCGGATAAAAACTATTTTACCTAATATAAACGGACGGATCCCGTCCTGTCCCTACATCAACTTAACAATTCAACAACTCAATAACTCAACAATATAATCTTGATTGTTAAATATGTAACAGAATAAATTAAACAATGTTTAACTTATTTAATAAAATATTTCGTCATTCACCTAATAAATCTCGCCATTCACCGACTTTACATTGATCAGGATTAACGATTACATTAATTTTACCAACATATTAGGTTCAGCAAACAAATCAACAGGACAGGCCAAGTCCTGTCCCTACAACAACTCAACACTTTTTTAAACCATAAACCATAAACCATAAACCATAAACCATGAGTACAACAACAAAACGTCGCGCATTTCTTGGAGTATTATTGATTCTGATCGGCAGTCTGCTGCTGATGAAGTTAGCCGGAATATTTCACTTCTTTGTGTTTCCGGACTATCTGTTTTCCTGGAAAATGATTTTAATTGCCCTGGGTGTGTTTTTAATGGCTACTGAAAAGAACAGGCCAACCGGGATCATTTTATTTGTTATCGGGTCTGCCTTTCTTGCAAGGGATGTGTTCAATGTCAATTTCTGGGAGGTTATCAGGGTGCTGATTCCAGTCTTTTTCGTTTTTGCCGGCGTGGTGTTATTGCTTCCAGGAAGGGGCCTGTTCTCAAGAAGGAAATACAATCGAATTTATGACGAAGATATATTGGATAGCATTGAGAATGTGAATGTGTTCAGTGGTGGTTCAAAGGCGATCACATCAGATAATTTTAAAGGTGGTGAGATTACTTGTATATTTGGTGGTGCAGAGCTGAATTTTAAACATGCGAAACTGGCTTCTGGCAACAATGTGCTGGATGTAACCTGTATTTTTGGCGGTGTCACCATGTATGTTCCGGAGGATTGGACGATCAGGCTGGATGTTACTCCCGTATTTGGCGGGTTCTCTGATTCCCGTGCCGAGTCAAATATGAATCTGGTTACCGATCCTGAAAAGGTTCTTGTAATAAGAGGAACGGTGATATTCGGAGGAGGGGAGATTAAAGTTGTTTAATTCTAAGTTAAAAAATGTTACCTTTGCAAAATATTTTGAATTAAGTGCTTACTTTGCCGGGCACAATAATATTTTAGTTGATTTATGAAACATACCGGGTCTTTGATTCGAATCTATTGTTTGTCGTTACTCGTTCTTTTTTTAGGATCATGTAGTCAATATCAAAAGCTGCTCAAGAGCGATGACAATGAGTTGAAGTTTACGAAGGCAGTTGAGTATTACGAAGCAGAGCAGTATAGCAGGGCAATTACCTTGCTTGGAGATATTATTCCAGCATACCGTGGTACGGCAAGGGCTGAAACGCTGAATTATTATTTTGCCCTGGCGCATTATAAGATGAAAGATTACACCCTGGCCAGTCATTACTTACGTTCTTTTGCCTCTGCATTTCCCAACAGTGAGCATGTTGAGGAATTCCTTTTTCTGAGTGCCTATGCCAAATATCTGGAGTCGCCCAGGTCAAGTCTTGATCAGACCTCTACTATGGAAGCCATCAGCGAGTTGCAATCTTTTATCAATCGCTTTCCGGAAAGTGAACGTGTAGAGGAGGCGAATGGTTTAATTGATGAGTTGCGTTTCAAGTTAGAGACCAAACGTTATGAAAATGCGATGATGTATCTGCGTATCAGCGACTATGTCGCCGCAGCGACAACATTCGAGAATCTGATCAGGGATTACCCGGATACGGAATATCGTGAAGAGGCCCTGTTTAATATAATTTTAAGCCATTATGAATATGCTGATCAGAGTATTATCATCAGGCAGGCAGAAAGGTTTGAAGAGGTAGTAAAGGCCTATCAGCGCCTTGTCAGGTTCTATCCTGATTCACCATACCTTGCCAGAGCGGAGAGAATGTATAATACCGCCACTAATAGAATTGAAGAAATTCGCAAAGCAACAGAAGTATCTGAACATTAAACACAATCAAATGGACTATAAAAAAATTAAATCTGAGTTGACCACGGTTACCCGTGATTTACGCGAGTTCGACAAGGATACCCAAAACATTTACCAATCGGTTGTGATCATTTCGAAACGTGCCAACCAAATCGGGCAGGAAATGAAAGAGGAACTGAATGGTAAATTGGAAGAATTCGCCACTTCGACGGATAACCTGGAAGAGATTTTTGAAAACAGAGAGCAGATAGAAATCGCACGCTATTACGAACAACTACCCAAGCCTTCGCTAATAGCTATCAGCGAGTTCACCAATAACAATATCTACTACCGCGTTCCTGATACCGAAGAAAAATAATTGCTGCTTTTTTTCATAAAATGATTTTTTTTGCGTTATATCTGAAAGAGTCTGTTTTATTGGATTTCCGGATATAACATATCAATATGAGCAAAGTCAACGTAGTATTTTTTTCTATCCTTATTGTAGTTTGTTGCAAGGTGTTTGCACAAACGGAAATGAATTGCATGATTTCCGTAAGCAGTCCCGGTATGAATGAAACAGACCGGGCCATACTGCGCACCTTGCAATCAGATTTATATGAGTTTGTAAACCAAAGAAACTGGACTGACTACCAGTTTCAGCCGCGCGAGCGGATTGAAGCATCTATTTCCATTAATGTTAGTGAACGTATTGGAGGTGACGAATACAGGGCAACAATAAGCATACAATCCAGACGGCCCATATACAGAACGTCTTATGACTCGCCGGTATTTAACCACCTGGATCGCGATTTCCAATTCAGGTATGTGGAGAATCAACCGTTGGATTATGCCGATAACGTGTTTACGTCAAACCTTACTTCGGTTATCGCTTTCTATGTTTACATCATAATTGGATTAGACTTTGATACATTTTCTCCCTTTGGAGGAACGCCTTACCTTGAGAAGGCTCAAAATATCGTGAACCTGGCTCAAAACGCGCCAGAGAGGGGATGGAAGTCTTTTGAGAGTCAACGCAACAGATATTGGTTGGTGGAGAATCTGTTCAACACAACCTACAGGAACATCAGACAAGCCATGTATACATATCACCGCCTGGGCTTTGATACAATGACTGAAAACCTTGATCTTGGACGGGCTGAGGTTATCACCGCGCTGGAAACCCTGCAGCGGACACATCGTGAGCGACCAGGAAGTTTTTTGATGCAAATTGTTATGACCACGAAAAGCGATGAGTTGGTAAACCTGTTTACACAAGCCGCACCAATGGATAAAACCAAAGCCATCACCATATTGTCGGAGATAGATCCTTCAAATAGTGCCAAATACCGCCGCATTGAACGGGAAGATTCCTGAACCACTTGAATTTCTAAAATTTTTTTTTAACAATGATTGTGCCGAAGTTTTCTAACTTTGTGTTGCTGACAAATCATTTGCCCGATGCTGAAAAATCTCCGGATTGAAAATTATGCACTTATCGAGAAGCTGGATATCAGCCTTGGAGAAGGTCTGACGGTAATTACCGGCGAGACAGGTGCCGGTAAGTCAATCCTGCTGGGGGCTTTGTCTCTGATTCTAGGGCAACGAGCAGATATACAGGTGCTTAATGATACTTCCCGGAAGTGCTACATTGAAGGACTATTTGATATCAGTAAGCTCGGTCTGGCAGTCCTGTTTGAATCGTATGATCTTGATTACGATGATTTTACCGTGTTTAGACGGGAAATAAACCCGCAGGGAAAATCACGGGCGTTTGTGAATGATACACCGGTTACATTAGCCATACTCAAAGAACTTTCCGGTAAGGTTATAGATATTCATTCCCAGCATCAAAACCTGCTTATTGGAGATTCTTCGTTTCAATTTGATGTGATCGACAGTTTTTCAGGAAGCCTGGACGAAGTAAATCGATACAGAGCCGGGTACCGGGAGCTGGTAAGCCGACGTCGCAGATTAAGCTCGCTTGAAGAGCAAGAGCAGCAGTCGAAAAAAGATTTGGACTATTACCTGTTTCAACATGAAGAGCTGGAAAAGGCTGGTCTGGATCACGACCGTTATCTGGAATGGGAGTCGGAGATGGAACAGATTCAACACGCTGAAGAAATTTCCTCGAAGCTGGAGCAAATAGGCTACTTGCTATCCGGAAACGAAATAAATCTTCTCGGGATGCTTCATGAGGTCTTGCAGCACATTAAACCCCTATCCAGGTATAGCCCAAAATATAAAAACCTGGAGGAGCGATTGAATTCATTATTAATTGAAATGAAGGATATCAATCGTGATATGGATATATATCGAGAAGAAGGCTCATTTAATCCGGCCAGGGCGGATGAGCTGGAGGTAAAACTTGATTTAATCAATAAACTTTTTTTAAAACATGGAGTGTCAGATATTCCATCCCTTGAATCGGTAAGAAATGACTACAAAGAAAAAATTAACGCGATTCAATCATTGGAAGATCAAATAACTATCGAGAGAGAGAACGTTCATCAGATGGAAGAGCGGCTTATGGAATCTGCCACACAAATCTCGTCAGTGCGAGAGGAACATATTCCCGTTATAGAACATGAGATATTAACGATGCTGAAAGATCTGGGCATGCCTGGAGCCAATATGTCTATAGTACAAAAACAAACCAATGAGCTGTCGGTACATGGAATTGACAAGATTCAGTTTTTGTTTTCAGCAAATCCGGGTGGTGAACTGCGGGATATCTCATTCGTAGCATCTGGAGGTGAGTTGTCAAGACTCATGCTTTGCATAAAAAGTCTGATATCTCAGAAAAACCTCCTGCCAAGCATTATATTCGATGAAATCGACACTGGGATTTCTGGAGAAATAGGGGGTAAGATTGCCTCTATCATGAAAACAATTTCTGAAAACATGCAGGTAATTGCCATTACTCACCTTCCGCAGATCGCTGCCACAGGCAGAAACCATCTGATGGTCTACAAAACCGTTGATAATGGCAAAACACGCACCATGATCAAGGCGCTTGAAAAGAAACAAAGGATACACGAAATCGCTACCATGCTCGGTGGTACCAATCCTTCTAAAAGCATGGTAAAAACTGCAGAAGAACTTTTACAAACTGAACGATAACATTAACCTAAATATTTAATTATGTCTTTACAATTGTTGAAAGGGAAACGGGGTATTATTTTTGGTGCCCTCGATGAAAATTCCATTGCCTGGAAAGTCGCAGAAAAAGCACATGAACATGGAGCAAAGTTTGTTCTTACTAATGCACCTATTGCACTGAGAAAGGGTGATATTTTCAAACTTGGAGAAATGACCAAAAGCGAAGTTATATCTGCTGATATAACCCAGGTTGATGAACTGGAAAGCCTTTTTCAGGAGAGTTTACACATTTTAGGCGGAAAGATAGATTTTGTATTGCATTCAGTGGGGATGTCGCCCAACGTAAGAAAAGGCTTGCACTATACAGACCTGGATTATAATTATCTGAATAAAACACTGGATGTTTCAGCCATTTCGTTGCACAAAGTCCTTCAGGTGGCCTATAAAATGGATGCCATGAATGACTGGGGCAGCGTGCTGGCGCTTAGTTATATTGCAGCCCAACGTACCTTTTCTACCTATAGCGACATGGCGCAGGCCAAGGCCATGCTGGAATCAATCGCAAGAAGTTTTGGTTATCACTTTGGAAAAAAACGAAAAGTCAGGGTAAACACCATTTCCCAATCACCCACAATCACAACCGCCGGTACAGGTGTAGGAGGGTTTAAAAGCTTTTACGCCTATGCACAGTGCATGTCTCCCCTGGGAAATGCTTCCTCCGATGAGTGTGCCGATTATTGTATCGTTATGTTTTCAGACCTGACCAGGAAAGTTACCATGCAGAACCTGTTTCATGATGGTGGCTATTCGACCATGGGGATTAGCGAAACCTTAATCCAAAGCTGTTTTACCTGCCAGGGTGAATGCTTCGACGATATCGCTGAGCACGAACGGGTCATGGGTAAGAAAAAATGAATAATACACTCTTGGAGTAATTAGTGTCTGTCTCTAATGTCCGATTTCTGCGTTATGCTTGTTTTGAAAACTGCTCATCCCGATTTGTCGGGATTCCTTGGTTTTCAAAACTGCGCAAGCCTTATACTCGAACATTATAGTTCAGACACTTGACTTTATGGACGGACTCTAATTAAGCATTCTGAATATAATTATAACAATTGTACAAACACATATTTATACGTGTGTTTGCAAATATTATTATATTTGTACCCTTCAAAAATAACCTATCAAATCATCATTTCATGAATATTCTAGTTTGTATCAGTAATGTGCCTGATACCACCACAAAAGTGAAGTTTGCCGACAACAATTCCAGGCTTGATGTTTCAGGTATTCAGTGGGTAATAAACCCATGGGATGAACTGTCATTAACCAGGGCGCTGGAATTAAAAGAAGATGCATCCAGCGGCGTGCAAAAGGTTTCTGTTGCACATGTTGGTCCCGTTACTTCCGAACCCACAATTCGCAAAGCATTGGCAATCGGCGCCGATGATGCCTATCGCGTTAATACGGTTGGATCAGATGCCTATCAAGTTGCTGCCCAACTGACAGAGGTGGTTAAGAAAGGTTCCTTCGATGTTATCTTGTGCGGTATTGAATTCTGCGATTATAATGGATCAAATGTAGGAGGTATGCTTGCCGAATTTCTCGACTATCCCTCGGTTTCCGGAATTTCCGAGTTAAAGATTTCGGATGGATCTATTTTGATAACCAGGGAAATAGATGGAGGAAAAGAAATGCTTCTTGTACCTGCTCCCTTTGTCGGTGTTGTGCAAAAAGGAATTGCAAAGGAACCCAGAATCGCAGCCATGAGGGGCATCATGCAGGCACGAACCAAACCTATTCACCTTGTTGAACCGGTAGCTGTTGAGCCACTAACTGATATTCAAAGCTTTGAGCTGCCTGCACCAAGAGCTGCCTGCAAATTTATCGATCCTGATCATCCTGAACAACTTATTGAACTTTTGCAAAATGAAGCCAAAATCATCTGATAATAAAATTAAATAATTAATATATGTCTGTAATTGTATATATTGAACATTGGGATAATAAGTTTAAAAAGCTTTCTTTTGAGCTGATAACTTACTCCGTAAAGCTGGCTGACATGCTTGGCACAGAAGCCATTGCCCTGTCTATTGGTAACGTACCTGAGCAGGAGTTACAAAAACTTGGCAAGTATGGTATCAAAAGGATTCTGTCAGTTGATAATGAATCGATCACGAAATTTGATAGTCAGGTGTACTCCAGGGTTATATCAGAAATTGCCGCGGGTGAATCTGCCAAAGCAATCGTACTGGCAAACAATAACGCAGGAAAGTCGTTGGCTCCCAGGATATCTGTCAGACTTCAGGCTGCCATTGCATCGGGCGTTAATCAATTGCCTGAGAGTGTATCCCCGTTTGTGGTCAACAAAAGGGTGTTCTCTGGCAGCGCCTTAGCACGTATACATCTTACTTCTGAGATAACAGTGATTACCTTGTCTCAGAATTCATTCGACCTTGTTGAGAATCCTGCAGAGCCTGTTATTGAGTCGGCCAATGTGTCATTAGAACAGCTATCATCAAAAATTGAGATCAAAGACATACAAAAGCAAACCGGTAAACTTCTTTTACAGGATGCAGAAGTTGTGGTATCAGGTGGTCGCGGAATGAAAACGCCTGATAACTGGGCACCTCTTGTTGAGTTGGCAGAGCTTCTGAACGGAGCAACGGCCTGCTCAAGGCCTGTTTCTGATGAAGGGTGGCGACCGCATGAAGAGCACACCGGCCAGACCGGAAAGATCATTTCCCCTAATTTATATATTGCTGCTGGCATCTCCGGGGCTACACAACACCTGGCAGGCATCAGTTCGTCAAAATATATTGTTGCAATCAATACAGATAAAGACGCACCAATTTTCGATGCTGCCCAATACGGCATCGTAGGGGATGCATCAAAAGTACTCCCCAAATTGGTTGAGGCAGTTAAAGTAATGAAGTCATCCTGATCAGCTATATTCTGGAAATATTGCATCCATTAATTTTTTACATATGATTTTAAACCTCATATTCAGTCTGTTGCTTATTTTAGCAGCATGGCTGTTTACAAAAAATGTGCAGCGCATTTCCCGGAATATAAAGTTGGGGAAAAAGATACGCATCGATGATCAGAAGCCAAAGAGATGGAAGCAAATGTTTCTTGTCGCTATCGGGCAAAAGAAAATGACGTCCAGGCCCATATCTGCCATCATGCATTTGTTTGTCTATGTGGGATTTATTGTGATCAATATTGAAATGATCGAGATATTGATCGATGGTATCTCTGGCTCTCACAGGGTATTGACATTCATTGGCCGGCTATATCCGGTTCTGATCTCTGTGTTTGAATTATTTGCCTTGTTGGTCATTTTGGCTTGCGTTGTGTTTTTAATCAGAAGAAATCTCATCAGGTTAAACAGGTTCTGGAACAAAGAGATGACCTTATGGCCCCGTTCAGATGCCAACATTATTCTGGTTACAGAGATCTTGCTGATGAGCTCAATCCTTATTATGAATGC
>SKYG01000109.1 GCA_007128045.1 Bacteroidales bacterium
AAAGCCAGAGATGTAAAAATAAAAGACGAGGTGACTTTGGAACAGATTTTGCGTAAAGATCATTAAGTATCCATCAAAAACTTTTCGACCTTCGACTTTCGACCTTCGACCTTTGACTTTCGACCTTTGACTTTCGACAAAAAATAAACTTATGAAATTCAAAACAACGTACAAAACACTCATATTTTTGTGCATGACAATCATGCACGCTGTATCACTGTTTGCCAACCATCAGTCTCAACCTTCAAGGGTTTACGAGGAGAAAGGCGCACAGCTGATGAAAAGCGCCAGTGAAAAATTAAAATCTCTTAGCTCTTTAAAAATTGACTTTACCTATGTCATGGAGAATTCTACGATGGACATTCATGAAAAAATGGAAGGCAGTCTTGTTTCCAGGGGTGACAAATACCGTATGCATGTTGGAGACAACCTGTTCATCTCAGATGGCGAAACTGTATGGTCGTATATGGAAGACATTGATGAGGTACATATCAATCTTGTTGAAAACACCGAAGGTGCCCTTACCCCCACCTCCTTACTCGAAGAATTTGATACACAGTTTCGTTCCACTTTCATCCGTCAGGAACATCACGGTGGCAGGCTTGTCGACATTATTGACCTGATTCCCCATAATGCCCAGGTATTTTTTAAATACCGTATTGCCATTGATCCCGGAACTAATATGATGTCTTATGCTATTGCCTATGACAGGCATGGCGGCACATATACCTATACCATCAACAGGGTTGAAATAAACATACCCATCCCCGACTCCAACTTCTCATTTTCCGCTGCAAATTATCCGGGCGTTGAGATAATTGACCTGCGATAGTGTCAAGGCAATTCCTTTTTGACATCTACAAGACGAAAGTCTTCATACTTAAAAAGGGTGGTAAAATCATTCTCCCAGCCACTATCGGTTCCGTAAGGCCTTTGAAAATAAAAAGCAAAATCAGCTGGTAATTTGTTCAGTTGCTCCATGCAATCAGGAAATGAGCTACCATATATAGCCAGAGCAGAAAAAAAGTAATATGCGGTACTTACAGCCATAAAAGCATCAGAAGATGGTTCAGTTTTAAACTCAATGCGGTACCTGCGAATAAAATCTTTTATGTGCTGGTCAGAATAATCAATAAAGTATGGAGAAAAAATATGCACATGAAGATTCTGCAGATAATCAATCTCAATACTTTCATAGTCCTTCCAGTCGGGTATACCAAACACCTTTATAGCATACTGTCCTGAATGAATACTAAGCTCACGCAAATAATTGGAAAGAAATGCCTCACCACTTATCAGGGTAACAATGATGTTATCTTTGTTCTCAGACAATTTCGACAACAAACCTCTAATACCGACTCTTTCATATACGACCTCATTAAATCCATGATAACCATTTTTGACGGCATCATTCTCAGGTGTATCAGCTCCATCATTTCTCCAATCAGTCTGAATAAGCTGAAGCTGACTTTTTTCCTGGCTACCTAAACTTACCGACAAAGATCTTTTAAAACTATTAATAACCGAAAGTGCCTGAGGCTGATTGTTATGCACCACGACGATGTTGGTTTCAGGATATTTATCACCAAGATATCCAGCCAGATCCGTAAGTTGTACCTCAAGTGATGGAATGACATTAAACAGGTTGGGATAACCCCGAAGTTTCTGTCTGTCGGGCAATAAAGGTGATACAACGTGTATGTTGTTATGCAGTGCGTAGTTGCATACATAATTCAGGGTGTTGCTGAAAAACGGACCAATAATCAGGTCCATGTTGGAAAAGCCTGGACTACTCACAGCCTGTCTGGCTTTCAGCTCACTCTGATCAACGTCAAAGACATGCAACTGTATATCAACACCTTGCTTCTGTATTGAATCCAGGGCAATTAAAACACCCTGATAATATGGCAAAAAAGAAAAAGATCTGTGTCTTAGGGAGAGTCCTTCAATGATGTCGGGTTGCAATGAATCCGAAACAATATACGGTGGTAAATCATCCAGGTATAAAGGGATCAACAATGCCACATGATAGGTTTCTTTATGTGAGGCATGCAGGCAGGGACTGATCGTACCATAGATGGATCTGATAACAGAATCATGCTGCAAGGAATCTCTTATGAGAACAGCATCCACAGAATGCTCAGATTCTATTGGTTGAGGTGCTCTTTCTGTAGGCCAAACAGGAAGGCGGGTTCTTTCCTGAGCCGGTTCATCATCTTTGACATGATCCTCAGAAACGATTGCATCTGGATGGCGGCCGGGAAGAAATAGTTGTTGTCCCAGTTTGAGCCCATCAGACAATGCTGGGTTAAAGACCCTTAGCTGATCGATAGTAAACCCATATCTTCGGGAGAGGTTATACTCCGTATCACCGGCAACGACAAGGTGAGCAAAGGCAGGTATTTTTATCACCTGGTCTGATTGTAAACCATACTCGAGTTCGGGATTTTGATCGATAATCATTTCCTGTGTGACGTCGTATGCCCTGGAGATAGAATATAGAGTATGTCCGGGCAGCACCGGATGCAGAAAAAAATAATCGCCATTCACGACTTCCACCTTTGCAGATGGATGCACTTCAACCGCCTGAAATTGGGCTTTCAGGAAACACGATGGCAATACAAACAACGATGCCACAAATAATAAAAATCTCTTTCTCACAAATTTCATTGCTCCGGAAAAAACTGTAACAACTATTATTCCCATTCGATCGTAGCAGGAGGTTTTGAGCTGATGTCGTATACCACCCTGTTAACGCCCTTTACCTGATTAATAATATCATTGCTGACCTGTGCAAGAAAATCATAAGGTAAATGCACCCAGTCAGCCGTCATTCCATCAGTTGATTCAACAGCTCTCAGACAGACTACATTTTCATAGGTACGTTCATCACCCATAACACCGACCGACTGAACCGGTAAAAGTATTGCGGCAGCCTGCCACACTTTATGATATAATCCGTGCTTCCGCAGTCCGTCGATAAAAAGATAATCCACTTCCTGTAATGCCCTGACTTTTTCGGCGGTGATCTCTCCCAGTATCCTGATACCCAGCCCCGGACCCGGGAAAGGGTGGCGTCCGAGTATGGCATGCGAAATACCCAGGCTGTGGCCTACCCGTCTTACTTCATCTTTAAAGAGCGTATTCAGGGGTTCAACCACCTTGAGCTTCATAAAATCAGGCAGCCCCCCCACGTTATGATGCGATTTGATGGTTGCGGAAGGCCCATTTACCGAAACAGATTCGATCACGTCGGGGTATATAGTGCCTTGTGCCAACCAGCTTACATCCTCAATATGATGGGCCTCTTCGTCAAAGACTTCTACAAAGACCCTGCCAATTGCTTTGCGTTTCTGTTCTGGTTCTGTAATACCTTTTAATGCATCAAGAAATCTGTCGGCCGCACGAACGCCTTTAACATTGAGGCCCATATCTTTATAGGATGCCAATACCGCTTCAAATTCATTTTTTCTCAGCAGGCCATTATCTACAAATATACAATGCAATTGGCCGCCTATGGCTTTATGCAGCAGGACAGCAGCGACGCTGGAGTCAACACCACCGGATAAACCAAGAACTACTTTATCTGAGCCCAGCTTTTGTTGAAGCTGTTGTATCGTGCTAGTAACAAACGACTCAGGAGTCCAGTCCTGCCTACACCCACAGATATCCACAACAAAGTTCTTCAACAGTTCACTGCCTTGTGTTGAATGATATACCTCGGGATGAAATTGCAAGCCATATGTTGGCCTGTCAGGTGCCCGAAACGCGGCTACCCCGATATCATTTGTACGAGCTATCAGTGAGTACCCATCAGGAAGCCTGGTGATGGTGTCGGCATGTGACATCCAAACCTGTGAGCCTTGACCAATGCCCTTAAACAGATTATCATCTTCAGACACATATGAAAGTTTTGCCCTTCCATACTCTCTGGTCGAAGAAGCAGATACCTCTCCCCCTTGTTTTGTGGCGATTAACTGTGCGCCAAAACAAACGCCCAACACCGGTAAGGAATCTTCACACCATGACAGATCCGGATGCGGGGCGTTGGGATCACGAACACTGAAAGGGCTTCCAGATAACAGAACACCCTTAATATGGCGAAGATCAGAGGGCACATAATTATAAGGGTGAATCTCACAGAATACATGTAATTCCCTGATACGCCTGGCAATCAGTTGTGTGTATTGTGAGCCAAAATCTAAAATCAACATCATTTCTTGCATGATGCAAAGATAACAATATGTGAATTTTATAGATAGAATTATTCGAGATTAACAGTGTCTTTTCTTAAATTTGTAAATAATTCATAATTCCAGCTATATGTCGATCTCCGAAAATTACCGTATACTGCAGGCCAAATTACCAGAAGAGGTGACACTGGTGGCCATCTCCAAGAACAAAACCAATGAGGAGATACTGGAGTTGTATGAATGCGGACAACGCGAGTTCGGTGAGAATAAGGTACAGGAGCTTACAGCAAAGCACGAATCATTGCCTGATGATATTCGTTGGCATATGGTAGGACATCTGCAATCCAACAAAGTAAAATATATTGCTCCCTTTATTGGAATGATCCACTCTGTTGACAGCTTAAAGCTCCTGAAAATCATTAACAAAGAAGCGAAAAAAAACGACAGGATCATTCCATGCCTTCTGCAACTACATATTGCAGAGGAAGATACAAAGTTTGGTTTATCCTATGAGGAGGCCTGCAACCTGCTTGAACAAGATGATTACAAAGCTATGGAAAACATCAGTATCATTGGTTTGATGGGCATGGCCACGTTTACCGATGACACCGTACAAATTCATAAAGAGTTTAAACAGCTAAAAGAAAGTTTCGACAAGATCAAAACATCTTATTTCCTTGACAACCAATTGTTTTGCGAGTTATCTATGGGTATGTCGGATGATTTTTTAATAGGCGTGGAGGAAGGCAGTACCTTGGTACGCGTTGGCACAGCGCTGTTTGGAGAGAGATGATGGGGTTGCGTGTTTCGGGACATAACCGCAAAGGAACGCAGAGTGATTCGCGAAGTCACGCTGTTTGGACAGGTCAAGCCCTGTCCCTACAGATGCACCTTTTCCGTTATATACAGGCCGGTCAAGCCCGGCCAATACGACAAGGTACTGATATGTCCAAATCAACAACTTTTAACCATAAACCGACCTTTGACTTTTAGACTTTTAGACCTTCAGACCTTTGGACCTTTTGACTAAAAATATTATGTATTGCAAACAGTTATCGGTAATAAACTTCAAGAACTATCGTGAGGCCGTCCTGGTTTTCTCACCAAAGTTCAATTGTTTTACCGGTAACAACGGCTCTGGGAAGACCAATCTACTGGATGCCATTCATTATCTTTCGCTTTGTAAGGGTTTTACCAACCCTATTGATACCCAGAACATCCTTTTTGAAGAAGAGATGTTCATGATACAGGGCAAGTACCAGATCAACGGACAGGAAGATGAGCTGTACTGCGGATTAAAGCGTAACCATCGCAAGGTATTTAAGCGAAACAAGAAGGAGTATGAAAGACTGTCAGATCATATCGGACTGTTTCCGCTGGTGTTGCTTAGTCCGGCCGACACCCAACTGATTCTTGGCGGAAGCGAGGATCGGCGAAAGTTTCTTGATGGGGTGATCAGTCAATACGACAAAGAATACCTGTACAGGCTCATTAGTTATAACAAGGCCTTGTTACAACGCAATACACTGCTTAAGCAATTTGCCGAGAGAAGGTATTATGATGTTGCTTCCCTGGAAATATGGGATGAGCAGTTAGTAGCTAATGGCGCCTATGTATTTCAGGCCAGGCAAGATTTTTTTGGCAAATTTCTGGATGTGTTCAGGAAACATTACGCTTTCCTGTCTGATGGCAACGAAAAAGTTGACATTGAATACCTGTCAGGTTTAAATGACGGACAGGACTTCCTGCAGTTGCTGCACGAAAGCCGGGAAAAAGATCGTCAGGCACAGTATACTACCGTAGGTATCCATAAAGATGACCTGTCTTTTTTAATCCATGGGTGGCCTGCCAAGAAGTTTGGCAGTCAGGGACAGCAAAAGTCTTTTATCATTGCCCTGAAGCTCGCACAGTTTTCATTCACGCGCGATATTAAAGGATTTCATCCTATCTTGCTTTTTGATGATATTTTCGACAAACTTGATGAAACCAGGGTGCAACAGCTTATGCACATGGTATCGGAACAACATTTTGGTCAGGTATTTATAACCGACACACATACAGAACGGATCGAGACACTCTTCGCCAGTATCCCATCAGAATGCAAGCTGTTTGTTGTTGACAGTGGCAACATTGTTGAAACAAAAATACTTAATGATAAAACATAGCAGACATTGAATTCATTCAACCAAAAATCTTTGGGCGAGTCGATAAAAGACTTTTTGAAGACATACCGTCTTGAAGAAAAGCTAACTGAGGCCAGAATCACTGTCTCATGGGAGAAGGTGATGGGATATCACATTGCAAAATATACCCGGAAGGTAACCCTTAGGAAAAAAGTACTTTATGTAGAGCTGACCTCTTCCGTAATGCGCAATGAGCTTATGATGGCCAGGGAGAAGATCATCGGAATGATCAACAAAGAGATAGGCGAAGGAATCATTGAGGAAGTTGTTTTTCGCTAGCCTGTAGAGGAAATCTCTAAATACAGCCTGCCTTTTTTAATTCTTTTTACCAGGCAATTAATGCTGGCAGTTTGTTTGTCTATCATGAATTCATTGGGGACCGACACACGCCATTCGTAGTCTAAGACATCCCTGACAACAATACTTTGAACCATTCTCCGATTCATATCAACGACCTGTTCAACCTCTATCACATCAAAATTATACCTTTTACCTTCAACATAATACGGATGCTCAGGTTCCAGGAATACCCTTCCAATGCAATTTACCTTATCAACACGACAAAGAACCTGCTGGCCTGGCCGGAAGCCATATCGTGTGTAGAATTTCTTCGGCATCAACAATTTAAAGCCATTAGGCTCACGCATCACATAATATTCCTCATCAGGTCTGAGTGAAATTGACTTAAGGATGGTAAATGTATAATAGTCTCCTTCTGTAAGCCGGGCATTGGGTATCTGAACTGATTTTACAGTCATACAACAAACCTATAATACCATGTCTGAACTGATGATATGACCACCTTGCTGTCTGATTCTTTCTTTCATCGCGATAAAACCATCAGCAGAAATTGGGCGGGTAGCATCTTCGATAAGATATGTCTCAAAGCCTTCATTAAGTGCGTCCAAAGCAGAAAAACCAACACAAAAATCGGCAGCAAGTCCAACAAGGTATACCCTGGTAACCTTTCTTCCTTTGAGGTAATCAGCAAGTCCGGTAGATTTTTTATGTTCGTTATCGTAGAATGCGCTGTAGCTATCAATTTCTGGATCCATTCCCTTTCTGAATATGGCCTCAATATGATGCTGGTTAATATCGGTAGAGATCTCAGCACCACGGCTATTCTGAACGCAATGATCAGGCCATAGAATCTGTTCAGATCCATGATAGGCGATGGCTTCAAATACTGATTTACCAGGATGTGAGGATGCAAAACTACTATGTCCGGCAGGGTGCCAATCCTGAGTCGCAACGACCAGGGGAAATAACTCTTGTAATCTGTTTACCAAAGGAATAATTTCATCACCACCTGGAACAGCCAATGACCTGCCAGGTAAAAAATCATATTGAATATCAGTTATGATAAGTGCTTTCATAATAACGTAACAAATAGAGGGCTTAATGGTTTAACAAGGCAACAATGTACGCCAATCAAAATCCTGTAATGTCATTACAGATATATCTGGTATTTCGTGATTAACTCCCCCCGCAGTGCAGATAAATTATTACTTATCCCGACTTTATAAATATGTGGAAAGTCAAATCGTTTGTGTTCCTCCGGTAGTTGTTTCAGTCGCTCAGACACCCATTCTTTAAGCTCACTGACATGCAAAGCCTGATTCTGAATATCACCTTTATCCATATGACATACAAACAGGTCTTCCCTATCATATTCGCTCAAGTCCAATGACTTCTCCTTTTCGAAAGGATGTATCATCCGCTCAGGTTCCGGATCGTCTGCCAAACAGATACAGTCGGCATGAAACATCAGATCCTTATCCAAATAGCGATACACCTTTTTCACTCCCGGCAAGGTGGTTTTCTGAACATTCTCAGATATTTTTAGTCGTGGGATATTCTTGTAATCAGACAATTTATAGACACCGTCCAGTGCACCATCAGGACTGCCTGTTATCAAACTTGTGCCAACCCCAAAAACATCAATTGGTGCTTTTTGATCCAGCAAACTTTTCACCACATATTCGTCTAGTTGGTTCGAAACAATTATTTTCACATAGCCGAGTCCCTCTTGATCAAGTATTTTTCTTGATTTTTTTGCCAGGTACGCCAGGTCACCGCTATCCAGACGAATGGCGTTCAGCCTCTTACCTATTGCTTCGAGTTCTTTGGCAACGATGATGGCGTTGGGCACCCCACTCCTCAGCGTATTATATGTATCAACAAGTAATGTACAGCTATCAGGGTAAGTATGTGCATAATTCCGAAAGGCCTCCAGTTCATCATCATGGCTTTCTATATAAGAATGGGCCATGGTGCCGGCAGGCTGAAGGTCGTATAGGTTTGCCGAATAGACATTGGAAGTATTGTCAAATCCGCCGATGATGGCAGCACGAGACGCACTTACGCCACCAAAAGACTGAGCCCTGCGCAGGCCGAAATCGCTTAATACCCGGTTGCCGGCAGAAAACCGTATCCGGCTGGCCTTTGTGGCAATAAGCGATTGAAAGTTCAGCACATTCAGCAAAAGGGTTTCAATTAACTGTGTTTCAATTAAAGTCCCTTCTACTCGTAGGATGGGTTCGAAAGGAAAGACCACCTCTCCCTCTCGCATACCGTATATACTGCCTTTAAAATGAAAGGATCTCAGGTAATCCAGAAAGTCATCCCCAAAGCCCAGCTTCTTTAAATAGTCAATGTCTCTATCCTTGAACCGCAGGTTATCAATCATTAACAGTAGTTCATCCAGGCCGGCAAAAATCACGTAGCCACCGCTATTGGGAATCTTTCTGAAAAAATAATCGAAACAGGCAGGGTTCTCATGGCGCTGACCTTTGAAATAGGACTGTGCCATGGTTATCTGGTAGAAATCTGTGTAGAGGGGCGACAGGTCATTATAGTCAAACATGTGTTCAGGCCTTTATGACAAACAGTGTCGATGTTTCATATTTTACCACTTTAACAGGTTCTCCCTTGTCGATGAATCCGGTGAGCGCAGTCGCATCATACACATCGTCATCGATTTCAACTTTGCCGCTCGGACGCAGCATGGTAAAGGCAGTACCTGTCTTGCCGTGCATAGACCTCATCTGAACATTTGCCGAGGTATATCCTTCGTCGGTATTTTGAACCGTGTCAAGCGCCAGCTCACCGAAACGGGTTGTGGTAAAGAGCTTTTTGCTTAAATAAAAGGAACTGGTTAAAGAAAGAAAGAACGCAATTATTACAATCATAAAGGCCTTGAAAACTTCAGAAACAGGAACCCCTGTAAAGTCAAAGCCATCGTTTCCGACCATAGCGATGGCCAGCCCGCTTATTACAAAGAAGATGCCCAGAATCCCTGTAACACCGAAACCAGGTATAATAAACAATTCGACAGCTATCAGTATGAAGCCAGCAATGAAAAGAATGATTTCGTAATGCGAGGCCAATCCTTCGAGGTAAAGTGGTGCAAAATAGAGCAAGGCAGCTGAAAGTGCCATAATGATTGGGAAGCCCAACCCCGGTGTTTGCAGCTCAAAGTAAATACCGCCCAATATCAGCATGATCAATAGGCCGCTTACTACGGGACTTATCAGAAAACCGATAATACGATCCATAAGCGACAGTTTCTGCTCAATAATCTGGTAGTCAGCTATACCTGCCACCTCCATCAGTTCTTCGACATTTTCTGCCAACCCTTCGCTGAATCCCCATCGCAGGGCTTCTGACGAAGTAAATGTAAGCACCTTGCCTTCTTCTATGACCCCTTCTATTTCAATAGACGGGTCTACCATGGCCTGGGCAATTTGCGGGTCCCGGCCTTTGGCTTCAGCCGTAGAGCGCATCATAGACCGCATATATGACTGGTACTTATCGGGAACCACATCGCCGGTTTGATCCACAACTGTGGCAGCACCAATGTTACCACCGGGACGCATATAGATCCTGTCGGCCGCAATGGATATCAGCGCACCTGCCGATGCTGCATTATTATCGATAAATACAATAACAGGTATACGTGATTGCATGATGCGTGTTCGCAGCGAGTCGGCGGCATCGACAGCGCCACCATAGGTGTTAAGGTGCAATAGGACAAAGTCGGCACCCAGGCTGTCTGCCTCCTCAAAAGCCCTTCTTGCCTTATGCACCGCCGGTGGGGCAATGTTTTCCTTGATATCAAACTTATAAATCAGGAACGTCTTCCCGGGATTAGCCTCCAGTACCTCTGCGACCCTGTCAACACGCTGGGCAATACCAGGTAATACCAAAAGCAGTGACATGATCACCAACAGGACATGTTTATTTGTTTTCATTCGAATAAATTTGATTAAATCGGTTAAATGGAACCCACTAACGTTTGTTCATGTCCTTTTGTGACGTGCACGTCATGTGGGTTTCATAGGGTTGTTAAAATTTGTCAAAAAGCCAGAAAGTCTGAATGTCTGAAAGCAGAAAAGTCATAAAGGTGCACTGTGAAAAAAAGGTAAGCCGGACATCGCACCGCTACGACCGCTTACCCTTGCTACCTTCCGGTCCTGGGGGAGTTCAGCGGGAGCTGGTCGTATCAGACTTACCCAAGGGCAAAGTTAATAAAAGATTCGGACATATAACCCAAATAATAAAAAGTGAAAAGTGAAAAGTGAAAAGTGAAAAGTGAAAAAATAATGAATATATGTTTCAACAATGCTGACAAGTAAATGTTTATAAATGCACGGCTTTTTGTTAATAAAATCCCCACCCAATCTATATGACAAATAGTTATATTTGTGTTCTGTTCAGGGCACTTTATCAAAATACATTGTAATTAACCACCAATTCATAATTCTCAATTCAAAATTCATAATTCTAAATTCATTTAAACTATTCAGAAGATGGAACACATGGAAGAAACAAAACAAAGTGGCATGTTCATGCCAGCCCTGCAATATGGGGTATTAACGGCCATTGCGCTGATTGCATTGACATTGTTCATTTATTTTGCAGGAATGATCACTGTAAAATGGACGTCGTGGATCGGCTATGGCATATTGCTTGCGGGGATTATAATCGCGACTTTGGCATATCGAAATGAGCATCGTGGCGGGTTCATCAATTATGGAACGGCTCTGGGCTTCGGGACGTTGACTATCTTTATTGCATCGGTGATCACCGCCATATTCACCTTTGTCTTTTATAAATTTCTGGCGCCAGATGCCTTGGCGCAGGTAAAGGTTGCCGCGGAAGTACAAATCCTTGAAGCGAACCCTAACGTAAGCGATCAGGAACTTGACTTGGCCATGAGGTTTGTTTCTCCCGTACTCATGTCTATCACCACCATTTTCTCCTATACATTTTTAGGGTTTGTCATCTCCCTGATCACCTCGGCAGTCCTGAAAAAGAAGGACCCGCTGGAAGCGTAAAAAGTGAGTTGAGTTGTTGAGTTGTTGAGTTGTTGAATTGTTGAGTCGTTGAATTGTTGAGTCGTTGAGGTGTTGAGGAGTTTAAACCTAAGCAAATCTTCTTCTGACAAGGTAAACAGCAGCAACAACCATTGCGGCCATGGCGAGATAGATGGCCCAGCGGCTCAATGGGATAGGTGCAGAAACAGCCACGGTACCTTGTGCGATCAGATCGGTTTCGGGATCGGACTGGTCGACGCCTTCTGGCAGATCGAAAGTTGCGAAAGCCTGGTAGTTACCCATTCTTTCAGGGTCATAATCTTCAATATGCGTCCATGTCAGCGTTACCACATGAGGGGCATTCCCATCATCAAGTATTGTAGTTGTCGCTGGCATCATCGAAAGCGCATCTGCTTCGCTGGTACCGAAAGGCACGCCCACAACCCCGGCAGGATTGATGGCTGCGATCACGGTGTTGGAGAAGTCATCCAAATCGCGGGGAATTAATTGAAAGGTACTACCAAACTGCAAGATTACACCAATAATATGTTTTGGGGTTTCAGGAATGGATTGTCCGACATAATCTAGCTCGCTGTAATGGGTTCTCATGACACCTGTACCGGGTACCGGGTCGGTAACGGTATAATTGGTGGTACCTGCAAAGGTTCCCGAAGCATTGAAAGAAACGCTCAGTACTTTAACAAGTTTTGCCTGATCGTCGGAAGACAGGGAATTAAGGGTCTTCACTTCCGGTACAATAACATTACCGAAGCTGGTTTTTGGCCCCGGATCTGAAATTGGCACGAATTGCAACATATTTTCGAACACCGTCAATTCACCAGTGATGCCGGTTATTCCATCGCCCAGATCATAGGTGGTGGTAATGGTACCGGCAACGTCATCGATAAGGATGGCACCGGTGGCATCCTGGATGTATTTGTGATTACGATAGTTGCCTTGTAACGTAAGAATAACTTCGCCCGTGATCTCATAGACAACGGGACCAGATTTTGCAAAAAGCATATCCCTTAGTTCGGCAATATTGGCCACTTGAAAAATTGATCCCATAATATAGTCTGCCTGAACCACAAAGCTCTCAAACCCTTTCTCTGTATCAATGGCTATTGCTTTCAGGGTTATTTCTCCAGTTCCCTCCCCAATTACTATTCCATTAGCATGGTTGTATAACAGGCTTCCAGCATCAGGTGTTGATCCATCGGTCGTGTATCGTATTTGAGCGGATGGAGAGAAGTCGTCGTAATTAGAAATAAAGACAGTTTGCTCTTCGTAATAAGTACCTTCAGAAAGAGAATATACTGGATCATCAATCAGACTAATTATCACATCGGAGATTCCAATTTGTTTACTCGAACCAGAATCACCACCCCGTTCCGAACTCCACTCAATAGATATGATTGAATTTGGAAGAATATTCAATCCCTGTAGCGTTATCGACACCAATTTATCCACACCATCACTTGTTGAATATAGCAAATCAGGAACCTCAACGCCATTAACTTTGACTGTCCATTCAGGTGAACGGCCTTCGTTTACACGTGCCACCTTTCCGAGGTAGGAAATTTTCAATTCTTCAATAACAGAACTAGTATTGTTCATTAAATTCACAATAGCTGAGAATATGCCTGTATTTGAAGTATGT
>SKYG01000233.1 GCA_007128045.1 Bacteroidales bacterium
AAGCAACAACAATATGGAAAAGCAACGGCCCCGTGATAAATCCTCCCGAACATCTTATAGGCCTTGCATATCTGAATTTAGGTAACAATTCTAAAGCCCTCGATGCTCTCAAAAAAGCGGAAAATTATACGCCAAATAGCGCCAGATTATTAAGCTCCATCGCTCAGACCTACTACAATATGGGGCAAATGGAGGAATCAAAATCATATTTGAATAGAGTTATTGACCTATTCCCTTCCCATCGGGAGGTCATTTTAGGGTTAACAAGAATTTATATGCTTGAAGGAGCATATTCTGAAGCTTACAATACCATTGTAAAATATCCTAACTGGCAAAATGATCCGGAAATACTCAATATTGCAAACTCTCTTGAAGAAGAACTTGGTAAATGAATAGCACAGGTTAGCAAGGTTACCAGGTTGCCGATAATAATACTTTTTGTAGCTTTGATGCATAAACAAACCTAATATATCCCAATCCCATGACTTACCTTCCTGACCCTTCGCGTTACGAAAGCATGACCTACAACCATTGTGGTCGCAGCGGCCTGAAACTACCTGCGATCTCTCTCGGGCTGTGGCACAACTTCGGCGGTGTCGACACCTTTGAGAATGGCCGAAAGATCGTTCATCGCGCCTTCGACCTGGGCATCACACACTTCGACCTGGCCAATAACTACGGTCCACCACCTGGCAGTGCCGAAGAACACTTCGGACGCATGCTGGCTGCCGACCTGAAAAGCTACCGTGATGAGCTGGTCATATCGTCAAAAGCGGGTTATTATATGTGGCCCGGCCCCTACGGCGAGTGGGGCTCGCGAAAATACATGATCAGCAGCCTGGATCAAAGCCTGAAACGAATGGGGCTCGACTATGTAGACATCTTCTATTCGCACCGGCCCGATCCTAACACACCCCTGGAAGAAACCATGATGGCCCTCGATCAGGTGGTGCGGCAGGGGAAAGCCCTTTATGCCGGACTGTCAAACTACACTGCCATCCAAACCAAAGAGGCATCCGATATCCTGAGGCAATTGGGCACCCCATGTCTGATACACCAACCCAGGTATTCCATGTTCGAACGGTGGGTAGAAGAAGGCCTGCTGGACGTGCTCGAAACCAATGGCATTGGCTGCATCGCCTTTTCTCCGTTGGCTCAGGGACTGCTTACCAACCGCTATCTGGAAGGCATACCCCCCGATTCGCGGGCAGGAAAACCTACCGGGTTCTTAAGGCCTGAACATGTAACCGAAACAGCCATCCAAAAAGTAAAACAGCTGAACAACATCGCCACAGGGCGCGGGCAAAGTCTGGCCCAGATGGCCATCGCCTGGCTGCTGAAAGACTCACGCGTTACATCCGTACTGATAGGCGCCAGCAGCGTCGACCAGCTCAACGACAATGTCAAAGCCCTCGAAAACACCTGGTTCGAACAACAAGAGCTGGATGCCATCAATGATATTTTGACCCAATAATGAAGTATAAAATTTCTGAATTTGGAGTATATTTGTATTGACGAAACAAAAGTGTTAATATATGACGGATCAAGGCAAAAAGTACTTGTCTGACTAAATCAAAAAAAACCATGAACAAAATCACTTATCTACTGATGGTTACATTATTTGCGCTGGGTTCCTGCAGCCAACAAACAGAAGAGAACCCATTTTTAACGGACTTCACCACACCTTACGGGGTACCTCCATTTGACCTGATCACCAACGACCATTTCAAGCCTGCCATGGAAGAAGGCATGCGGCAACAGGAAAAAGAGATTCAGGCTATTACCGACAACACTGAAGCACCTACATTCGAAAACACCATTCTCGCCATGGAGTATTCGGGTCTGACGCTCAGCAAGGTTTTAGGCGTCTTTTACAACTTCAACTCTGCCCTGACCACACCCGAATTGCAGGATATTGCCCAGGAGATGGTACCTAAACTGTCGGCCCACTCTGATAATATCTACCTGAATCCGGATCTGTTTAATCGCGTTCAGACCGTTTACGAGCAACGTAACGGGCTGGGCTTAAACGACGAGCAAATGAAGCTGCTCACCGAAACCCACAAAGGTTTTGTGCGCAGTGGTGCTGCACTCCCATCTGACAAACAGGAACGTCTCAGAGAGATCAACCAGGAACTGGCCACTTTGACACTTCAGTTCGGACAGAACGTACTTGGAGAGGTGAATCAGTTCAAAATGGTAGTCGACAACGAAGAAGACCTGGCAGGCTTGCCGGCATCATCTGTTGCCAGTGCTGCCGAAAGGGCTGCCAGCGAAGGAATGGAAGGCAAATGGGTGTTTACCCTTCAGAACCCCAGCGTCATGCCCTTCCTGTATAACGCCGACAACCGTGAGCTGCGAAAGAAGATGCAGCAGGCCTTCATCAACAGGGGCAACAATGGCAACGAATTCGACAACAACGAGATCATCGGAAAGGTTGTAAACCTGCGCCTCGAACGGGCCAATCTGCTCAATTACGGCAGCCATGCCGACTTCATCCTGGAAGATAATATGGTAGGCAACGTGCAAACCGTCATGGATTTCATCTCCCAGCTATGGGATGCAGGTCTGGCAATTGCCAAAGAAGAGGCGGCTGCCATGCAAGAAATGATCGATGCAGAAGGGCATGATTTTAGCCTGGCGCAATGGGACTGGCGCTACTATGCCGAGAAGATCCGAAAAGAACGCTATGACATCGACGAAGAAGAAATACGTCAGTACTTTGAGCTGAACACGGTAACCGATGGTGTTTTCATGATCTGTGAAAAGCTTTGGGGCTTGCAGTTCGTCGAACGCCACGACATACCCAAATACCATGAAGATGTGCAGGTGATTGAAGTACAGGAAGCCGATGGCACCCATATCGGCATCCTTTACATGGACTTCCACCCACGTGACACCAAACGTGGTGGAGCATGGATGAGTTCCTACCGTTCTCAACGGGTAAATCCTGACGGAGCCTTTGTACATCCTGTGATTACCATTGTATGCAACTTCACACCCCCATCGGGCGGACAACCTTCGCTGCTAACCTTTGACGAGATGACCACCTACTTCCATGAGTTCGGACATGCCCTGCATGGACTGCTGTCAAATGTAACCTATCCCAGCCTGGCAGGTACCAGGGTGCCTCGCGATTTTGTCGAGTTGCCTTCGCAGATCATGGAAAACTGGGCCAAAGAGCCTGAAGTCATGAGAACCTTCGCCAAACATTACCAAACCGGAGACCCCATGCCTCAGGAGCTGATGGACAGACTGGTGGAAAGCTCGCAGTTTAACCAGGGCTTCGCCACCGTAGAGTTTCTGGCTTCAGCATTTCTCGACATGGAGTACCATACCATTACTGAACCTTTCGATGATGTCACACCTAAACAGGTTGCACCCATTATTGATGCCCGCACCATAGAAAATACAGGGCTGATCCCTGAAATTCATTTCAGGCACGGAAGCACCCATTTCAACCATATCTTCTCCGGAGGGTATTCAGCAGGGTATTACAGCTATATCTGGTCAGGATTGCTAGACGCTGATGCCTATGAGGCATTCCGTGAGACGGGAGACTTCTTCCACCAGGAAACCGCTCAGTCGTTCCGCAAGAACATCCTGGAAAGAGGTGGCACCAAAGATGCCATGGAGATGTATATCAACTTCCGTGGCCGTGAACCCGTGATCGAGCCACTACT
>SKYG01000243.1 GCA_007128045.1 Bacteroidales bacterium
CCTTCAGACTTTCAGACTTTCAGACTTTCAGACCTTCAGACCTTCAGACCTTCAGACTTTCAGACTTTCAGACCTTCAGACCTTCAGACTTTCCGATTAAAAAAGAAAGTTTAACCCGATATACAACCCGCCGCCGCCATCGCGTTCGTCAAGCGCCTTACCATAATCAACAGATACAATAAAGTTTTGGTTCAGTACGATCTTCAATCCGGCACCAACAGACGTATGGAGGGCCTCTTCATCGGTTAAGAAATAATCCGTATTGCCGGCCAGCGACTCGCTGGGAATATCAATTTTCTTCAACACCTTACCAGCATCAACAAATGGATTCAGGGCAAGGTATATATCCTGATTCAAGAGAATGGTATTGAAAAACTTCCAGCGCAACTCAATATTTCCAAAAGCAAACGCATCCCCTACCACGCGGTTGCGCACCACCCCCCTGAGGGTTTTTGAGCCACCCAGGCCATCAGTATTCGAAGAGTTAGAGAAGGAATTGATCATGTATGGCTGCATAAAAAATGGCACCGTGCCGCTGATAGTGCCCTGGTAATTTAACCTGTAGGCCAAAGACAGCCTGTCATCTATCAACGTAAAATACTGCCGGTGTGTTGCCGATATCTTGTTGTAGCCAAAATCACCGTTACCAAAAAATTTGGGAGCGGCAAACAACACCACCTCACTCCAAATACCTTTCATGGGATTGGGCTCGAAATCGCGGGTATCATACACCAGGCCAAGCTTGATATTGTTGGCCCATCCACCGTCTTTCTCATTCTCACCTATAACGCCCCAGGATACATATTCATCATAGAGCCCTGGCACGTCAGGGAGTAAATCGGAATCTTTTCCCTTATTTAACCGATCAATATCAACGGAACCAACGCGGTTATGCAATATACCAAACCCAGCCACCCACCTGAGTTCACGTCCAGATAACGAACCCTGAAAATCAACCATGGTGCGAAACATACTGCGATCATGCCTGTAAAACATACGCGTTTTGTAATCACCAGACTCATCATCTTCCCAGGCAGGGTTGTACACCGCATCATAGCCATTGAACCCATAAAAATCAAGTGCTTTTTCAGTAAGGTAGCTGATGTCGGCTGTAACACGGATATTCGGGATCAGGTATTCGGAATCATAGAAAAACCTATTAATGCCACTGCCTTTGGTGTAGCGCGACACCTCTCCGTATAACGAATGCATATACTTGGGATAGGTCGTCCCGTCTCCGAAATAGTACAAATTGATCAGCCCGCCATACTGAAAACCAAGGTCCGAGTTATAGGAAATAGCCGGCAAAGCACCAAATGTCCATCCCTTCTTGACTACACCATCTGCCGGTTCAGCACCACCATCCTGGGCTATCAGGCTCACAGGTACCATTAAAATAGACACCAATAGCATACTGCCTGCCAGATAACAGAAAAATAAATGAATACCTTTCATGCTTTTACATGTTTTAGTTACTGTTTAAGAACAAAATATTTAATGGGAATGCAAATTAAGCTTATTTTTGAATCTTATTTACAATTTTTTTGAATTGTTTTAAGGTAAGGTTGCCGGTTTCGGGGTTACCAGGTTACCGGGTTACCGGGTTGCGGGTTGCTGGTTGCTGGTTGCGATTAAACCTTAAACATTAAACCATAAACTGAATCATGAAGGCTTTAGTTCTCGAACGTTACAACGAATTAATATACAAAGATGTAGAAGAACCCTCTATCGAACCCGGTGAAGTCCTGGTGAGGGTCAAGGCATGTGGCATCTGCGGCTCAGATGTGCACGGAATGGATGGAAGTACCGGCAGAAGGCAGCCACCACTGATCATGGGCCACGAAGCAGCGGGGGAGATCGTTGCCACCGGAAGTGCTGTAACACAGTGGGAAAAGGGAGACAGGGTAACCTTCGACTCAACCGTATACCCATTAAACGACTGGTACACGCTGCAAGGAAAATACAACCTCAGCGACAACCGTGAGGTGATGGGTGTTTCAGCCAATGAGTTCAGACGGCATGGCGCATTTGCAGAATATGTTGCCGTACCCGCACATATCCTTTATAAAATCCCGGAAGGGGTTAGCTATGAAGAGGCAGCCATGGTAGAGCCCGTTGCTGTAGCATTGCATGCCATCAGGATTGGAAAGCCTCAGCTTGCCGGGTCATGCGTGGTGGTTGGTGCCGGAATGATAGGTATCTTCCTCGTAAAGTTATTATCTAAAGCAGGGCTGTCAAACCTCATTGTAGTGGATATTAACAGCAAAAAAAGAGAACAGGCACTAAGGTGCGGTGCACACCTCGCCTTCGATCCCGGCGACGAACATATGATCAGCAGCATGATGAAAGTAACAAACAGCAGGGGTGCGGACATCTCATTCGAAGCTGTAGGAATAACTGCTACTGTTAACATAGCGATCGATTCGCTGAGGAAAGGAGGAAAAGCGGTACTTCTGGGAAACCTTACGCCCACCATTGATTTCCCATTACAGAAAGTGGTTACCCGTGAATTAACCATACTGGGTAGCTGCGCTATAAAGGGAGAGTATGAGGCAGTACTGAACCTCCTGAGTAAAAAAGATATCCACGTACGGGATCAAATATCAGAAATTGCGCCCCTGTCGGATGGGGCCTATTGGTTTGGCCGGCTCAGACAAAACAATAACGGACTTAACAAGGTCATCCTGGTACCTTAATGAAGATAACCTTATCAATACCAGATTATGATGAGATCACCAATTAATATCGCCATAGCAGGATGCGGAAAAGTAGCTCATCTGCACGCGAAAGCAGTAATGCAAGTAAATCATGCTTGCTTAAAGGCAGCCTGGAGCAGAAGCAAGGACTCAGTCTTAAAGTTTGCCAGTCAATATCAGATCGCTGCCTATCAGGATATTGAAGATATGGTAAAAACACACAACATAGACCTGGTCATCGTATGTACCCCCCACCCCTTTCATCGAGAGGTGTGCGTTGCTGCCGCCACAGCTGGTGCTCATGTACTGGTGGAAAAACCTCTGGCAGCAACATTGGAAGACTGCGACCTGATGATCCATGCTTGCAAGCAGAACCAGGTGAAGCTGGGTGTAATTTCACAAAGGCGTTGGTATGAGCCCGTAAGACGTGTCAAAGCAGCGATCGATACAGGCAAGATAGGTACACCGGTATTGGGTACCATCAATATGCTGGGATGGCGCGACAAAGATTACTATGACGCAGATGAGTGGAGAGGCACCTGGGCCTTGGAAGGTGGCGGTGTTTTGGTTAACCAGGCACCCCACCAGCTAGATATCCTGTTGTGGTTCATGGGCGATATAGATGAACTGGTTGGCATCTGGGATAACCTGAATCATCCCTATATAGAAGTTGATGATACCGCTCTCGCTATAATCCGGTTCAAAAATGGTGCCATCGGAAACATCATTGTCAGCAACTCTCAAAAGCCCGGCATCTATGGAAAGGTACATGTTCACGGCATGAATGGCGCTTCGGCAGGTGTACAGACAGATGGTGGGGCCATGTTCATCGCAGGAAAGACCGGAATAGCAGAACCTCCTGAAAATGATCTCTGGAGTATACCAGGAGAAGAACATCTTGTTGATACATGGAAACAAGAAGATGCCGCATTTTTTTCATCGATAGACCCCACGGTATATTTTATGAAATGCCAGATTGAAGACTTCAGGGATGCCATTCTTGAACACAGGGAACCTCAGGTTGATGGACATGCCGGAAGAAAGACTGTAGAACTGTTTACAGCCATATACCGATCAACCAGAGATAAAGGATGGATCAAATTTCCTCTACAACCGGAAACAAACCGTAATGATATGGATGGAAGGAAATCATCATGACAACCGCATATATCATTAGTATTGTAATTGCAGGAGTAACACTACTATTATTGATGGTGCTGAAGTTAAAAATCAGCGCATTTATCGCCCTGCTTATTACCTCCATGCTTGTTGGTGTCATGGCAGGGATGCCCCTCGATGGCATACTGGAAAGTATGCAGGAAGGGATGGGAGGTACCCTGGGGTTCGTAGCTATAGTCGTAGGGCTGGGAGCGATTTTCGGGCAGATACTGGAAAGCTCTGGCGGTGCCGAATCTCTTGCGCATCATCTGATTAAAAAGTTTGGTAAAGACAAGGCCTCATGGGCTATGATGGTCACCGGATTTATCGTAGCCATACCAGTATTTCTCGATGTGGGGCTGATCATCCTGGTGCCAATAGTGTATGCACTCTCCAGAGATACAAAAAAGTCCTTATTATACTATGGAATACCTCTATTGGCCGGATTGGCGGTGACACACAGCTTCATGCCCCCTACACCAGGCCCCATTGCTGTTGCCAAAATTCTTGACGCCCAACTCGGATGGGTCATTTTCTTTGGTTTTATCATGGGCATACCAACAGCCATCATCGCAGGTCCAATATTTGGAAAATATATAGCCAAAAAAATTCATGTCGACCCACCGCAATGGATCCCTGCTGAGAACATATCGGATAGCAATTCAACATCATGCCCTCCATCATTTTTTATCATCGTACTGCTGATTGCCATCCCCTTACTGTTAATTCTGATAAATACATTTACGGGCATGGCTGTCGACACCGGACTCATAAGAAAAACCATCTTAACAGATATGTTGGTTTTCCTGGGACACCCCTTTAGTGCCCTGATCATAGCCGCCCTGCTGGCCATATATTTTCTTGGCGTAAAACGAGGCAAATCCAAACAAGAGCTTTTAGATTTGAGCACCAAGGCGTTAGGACCGGCAGGAATCATCATATTGGTAACAGGCGCCGGAGGCGTATTGAAACAAATCCTTGTCGACAGTGGCATTGGTGCGATGATGGCTCAATCTATTTCTGACTCAGCCATGCCTCCCATCTTCCTTGCCTGGCTGCTGGCAGCAATCGTCAGGGTAACGCAGGGATCCGCCACAGTAGCCATGATCACCGCTGCTGGCATTATGGCTCCCGTGCTGACCGTTTTTAACCTGGGCGCACCTGAAACAGCACTGATCGTGATCTCGATCGCATCTGGTGCAACACTACTGTCGCACGTGAACGATAGCGGCTTCTGGCTGGTAAGCAAATACTTTGGCATGGATGAAAAACAAACCCTGAAATCCTGGACAGTTATGGAAACCATTATCGCACTCTGTGGCCTCGTCTTTACCATGCTGGCCAGCTTGTTCATCTGACAAACAAATAATCATCAAACAACTCAACAACTCAACAACTCAACAATTGAAAATAATGCCCGCTTCATCATCCGTGTTCCCTTTCGAAAACTTAGAGTCGCAACTCGACGGAGATCTGTTCTACGACATCAAATGGAGAATGTTGTACGCCACCGATGCATCAGTGTACAGAGAGCTCCCCGCCGCTGTTTGCAGGCCAAAGCACGAACAGGATATGGGTGTCATTCTGTCCTTCTGCAGGGAATACAAACTACCTATCATACCACGAACAGCAGGCACATCGCTGGCCGGGCAGGTAGTTGGTCCGGGACTGGTGGTAGACGTCTCCAAATATATGAATAACATCCTGGAGGTTAATGAAGCAGAGAAATGGGTAAGGGTACAGCCAGGTGTAATCCTTGACGACCTGAATGACTACTTAAGGCCTTATGGCCTGTTTTTCGGACCGGAAACATCCACCTCAAACCGCTGTATGATCGGCGGCATGGTTGGGAACAATGCCTGTGGTTCACACTCCCTGGTCTATGGAAGCACCCGCGACCATACCCTGGAAATCAGGGCCTTGCTAAGCGATGGGTCAATTGCAACTTTCTCCGAACTGGATAATAATGAATTCCGAAACAAGTGCGTTGGCAACAAACTTGAAAACAGGATTTACAGTCAACTATTTGGCCTGCTGTCTGATAAAAAAAACCAACAGGAAATACTGGAACAATATCCCGATCCCCGGTTAAATAGACGCAACACCGGTTACGCATTGGACATACTCCTTAACACAGATGTATTTGGAGACAACAGCAATGGGTTCAACCTTTGTAAAATCCTTACCGGATCGGAAGGTTCTCTCGCCATATTTACAGAGATCAAACTCAACCTGGTGTCATTGCCTCCACCTGAAAAAGCATTGGTCTGCGTGCACTTGAACGATATAAATGAAGCCCTTGAAGCAAACCTGATCGCCCTGGATTATAGACCTGTAGCCGTTGAGTTAATCGACAGAATCGTTCTTGAATGCACCAAATCAAACCTTCTGCAACAAAAAAACCGCTTCTTTCTGAAAGGTGACCCCGGGGCAATCCTGGCAGTAGAATTTGCCGCCAATAGTCGTGAAGAGATTCTCAACGCTGCAAAAGCAATGGAGAAAAGCATGCGTGGGAAAGGACTGGGTACACACTTTCCGGTATTGTTTGGCAAGGATATATCCAGGGTATGGTCTCTTAGAAAAGCAGGTCTCGGACTATTATCAAATATCCCGGGAGATGCAAAACCAGTAGCTGTTATTGAAGATACTGCCGTACATGTTACCGCGCTTCCTGCTTTCATCAGGGAGATGCAAGCCATCCTAGAACGCCTGAAACTGGAGTGTGTTTTCTATGCTCATATTGGCACCGGCGAACTGCACCTGAGACCGGTACTCAACCTTAAAAACCCGGCCGATGTGGAAAGATTTTATCAGGTAGCCAAAGAAACTGCCGTGCTGGTAAAAAAATACCGCGGTTCATTGAGCGGAGAACATGGAGACGGACGCCTGAGGGCCGAATTTATCCCGATCATACTGGGGAGCAGGGTGGTTGATATGATGCGGGAAATAAAGCATACATGGGACCCACTAACGATCCTGAACCCAGGGAAAATCATCGACCCACCTTCCATGAAATCGTCATTAAGGTATACGCCCGGACAAAAGGAAAAGAAATTTACCTCGTTCTTTAATTACCCGGAAGCAGGTAGTTTCCTTGCCGCCGTAGAGAAATGCAACGGCTCGGGCGATTGTCGAAAACCACATAGTCAGGGAGGCGTCATGTGCCCTTCTTATCAGGCGACCCTCGATGAAGATGCTTCTACACGCGGACGGGCAAATATTCTTAGGGAGTTTATATCACATTCTAACGAAAAGAACCCCTTTAACCACATACAAATCCTCGAAGTCCTTGACCTGTGCCTTTCCTGTAAAGCATGCAAGTCAGAGTGTCCTTCAAACGTTGATATGGCTAAATACAAGGCTGAAGCATTACAGCAGTATTACCTGACCAATGGCATTCCTTTAAGGGCAAAACTCACCGGTGCATTTGCACGCATGTATCAATTTGGCAGCCTGACACCCTCTGTATTTAACTTCTTTGCATCCAATAAACATACCAGGGCCGTCATATTGGCCTTGTCCGGATTTACAACAAAACGAAGAATGCCACTTCTGGGCAAACTAAGTCTGAAAAAATGGATGACGAAAAACCTCCGACAGCTAAACGAATCATCTGCACTAACGAAAGATGTATACTTCTTTTGTGATGAGTTCACCAATTATAACGATACCACAACAGGGATTCATGCCATTTTACTGCTAAACAAACTCGGTTACAGGGTCAACTATACACATCACGCCGAAAGTGGCAGAGCCGCGATATCAAAGGGCTTACTGATAAAGGCTAAAAAGCTGGCTGCAAAAAATGTTGGTATTTTTACTTCTATTGTTGATGATACTAAACCCCTTATTGGAATAGAACCTTCAGCAATTCTGTCATTCCGGGATGAATATCCATTGTTGGTTGAGCCAGCAGAAAGAGAAGATGCACAATTACTGGCTAAACGTATATTTACCATAGAAGAGTTTATGAACAGGGAGTATGAGCTTGGAAATATCGATCAATCGGTGTTCTCCGATATACCAAAAACAATATATTTTCATGGCCATTGCCACCAAAAAGCACTCTCATCAACAAGTCATTCTGTGAACATGCTTTCCATCCCACCCAACACCACCGTAAAAGAAATTGACTGTGGTTGTTGCGGCATGGCAGGCTCTTTTGGATATGAAAAAGAGCACTACGACCTGAGCATGGCCATCGGAGAGTTGCAACTCTTTCCTGCCATCAGAAATGCAGAACGAAACGCTCTCATTGCGGCATCCGGAACCAGCTGCAGGGCACAAATACTCGACGGCACCGGAAGACCTGCACTGCACCCGGTCGACATACTGTACAACATGCTGAAGGATTAAGAGGCTGACCCCAATGTCCAATGATGTTGGATCATTTGAGCCAGCCTCTTACAGCTTATCGCAATAAATAATTATTCAGATTCCGGAGCAGCCTCTTCCCCTTTATCATCATCCTTCTTTGTGGCTTTCTCCTTTTTGGCAGCCTTTGGCTTGGTCTCTTTCTTCTCAGACTTCGCTTTAGAACCCTTTGCAGCCGCTTTTGGCTTCTCAGCTTCCTCCCCGGAGTCATCTTTATCATCGGACACAGCAACTTCAGCTTTCTTCTCATCAATTCCTTCAGCAACTTGATCAGTATCAGCCTCCGATACCTGCTCAACTTCAGCTTTGTCTTCGCTATCATCAACAGCTTTATCCTCCACGACAGCCGACTCTTCTGCAGCAACTTCAGGTGTCTCCTCTACAACAGCTTCAGCTTCCTTTTCAGGCTTTTCTTCAGCTTTTTCTTCAGCACCTTTCTCCTCTTTCTCTTCCTCTTTCTTCTTCTTTGCTGCCTCCTCCTTAGCACGCTGCTGCTTCTCGAACTTCTCCAGCTTGGCAGTACGCTCAGTTTCCTCGCTCTTCTCTATCTCGGATTTAAGGTTTGCCAATACATCGATATCTCCCAGGGTGGTTTTCTCCATTGTCTCCTTCATCTTCTTAACAACCTTGCTGGGTGATGTTTTCTCACGAGCTTTACGATCAGATGATTCTTCAAGCCTTTCAGAAGGTTTTCCATCCTGGTAAACCTTTGTATGGGAAACGACAATCTTTTTACTCTCCTTATTAAACTCAATCACTTTGAAGTCTAGTGTTTCATCCATCTTTGCAGGAGAGCCGTCTTCCTTGACAATATGACGTGTGGGCGCAAAACCTTCAACACCATATGGCAACGATACGATTACGCCTTTATCGGATGTACCTACAATGGTACCCTGATGTACAGACTCTATCGTGAATACAGTCTCAAAAACATCCCATGGATTTTCTTCCAGTTGCTTATGACCAAGACTTAACCTGCGGTTTTCCTTGTCAACATCAAGAACAACAACCTCGATACTTTCACCAATCTTGGTGAACTCAGCAGGATGCTTGATCTTTTTACTCCACGACAGGTCGCTGATATGGATCAATCCGTCAACACCTTCTTCTAATTCAACAAAGATGCCGAAATTGGTGAAGTTGCGCACAGTGGCAGTATGCTTAGACTTGGCAGGATATTTCTCATGAATATTTTCCCATGGATCAGGAATCAGTTGCTTAATGCCTAACGACATTTTTCTGTCTTCACGATCGAGTGTCAATATGACACCTTCAATCTCATCACCTACTTTCAGGAAGTCCTGAGCAGTACGCAAATGCTGCGACCATGACATTTCAGATACGTGAATAAGGCCTTCTACACCCGGAGCAATCTCAATAAATGCACCATAGTCAGCAATCACAACGACTTTTCCTTTTACCTTATCGCCCACCTTCATATTGGTATCCAGCGAATCCCACGGATGAGGTGTAAGTTGCTTCAAGCCAAGGGCTATACGTTTCTTATTTTCATCAAAGTCAAGAATAACCACGTTAATTTTTTCATCCAGCTTGACAATCTCTTCAGGATGGTTTATACGTCCCCACGACAAGTCTGTGATATGGATCAGACCATCAACACCGCCTAAATCAACAAACACACCATAGGAAGTGATATTCTTCACAGTGCCTTCAAGTATCTGTCCCTTCTCAAGCTTGGAAATAATCTCTGCTTTCTGTATCTCAAGCTCTGCCTCGATAAGTGCTTTATGAGACACGACAACGTTTTTGTATTCGTGATTGATCTTAACCACTTTAAACTCCATGGTTTTTCCTACATATATGTCGTAATCACGAATTGGCTTCACATCAATCTGTGAACCCGGCAAGAATGCCTCAATGCCAAATACATCTACAATCAAACCACCTTTGGTACGGCATTTTACATAACCGTTAATCACTTCGTCATTGTCCATCGCCTTGTTGATACGCTCCCAGGAACGCAATGTTCTTGCCTTCTTGTGAGATAAAACCAGCTGGCCGCTAGTGTCTTCCTGACTTTCAACATATACCTCAATGACATCACCAGGTTTCAGGTTCGGGTTGTATCTGATTTCACCGGCAGGAATAACACCGTCCGATTTAAACCCAATATTTACAACAACCTCACGTGTATTAATAGACACTACTGTCCCGTCAATCACTTCACCTTCTCCAATAGACTTGAGCGTCTCATCATATATGCTTTCCAAACGTTTCCGCTCAGATTCAGAATATGCATCCTGCTTTTTCCCTACTGAGTCCCAGTCAAAATCACCTGGAACCTGCGCAGAAAATGCATCCTCCGGTTTTCCATCATCACTATCGGCAGTTACGTCTTCAATCGCGACCTCCTCAATAGGTTCCTCCGTCTGAGGTGCTTCAGCAGTTGCCCCAACAGGATCATCAGCGATCACTTCTTCCGGCTTGGTATCCGCTACAGGATCGGTTGCCGGTTCATTGTCCGGTACAGTGTCTTCTGTATCGTCAGCTTTCTGATCTTCGGTATCAGATGCTTTGGCTGAACCATCTTCTGTGTTGGACTCAGCAGCAACATCATTATCTACTGTCTCATTATCAGACTGCTCTGTTTTATTGACTTTGGATGTGCTTTCTTCTGCCGGTGATTCATTTCCGAGTTCATCCGGATGTACGTTTTTGTTTTCTTCTGACATTAATCTTCATAAAAATGTGGTTCCATCACCCTTTCAGTTGCTGGTGTTGGTAACCGGGTTAAACAATCAGTGAATTATGCCCCGTAAACGGGACTGCAAAAGTATGAAATAATTCACTAATAAAAAAAGATTAAGCTGATTTTTAGGAAACTACCTGTTCTTACGAAAGTACAGGGTCACCCACTGTCTCATGAAGCATCACTTTATCAACCACCTCAATCATAAATTTCACATATTGAAATTCTAACCCCTTCAAATATAATTGGTTGATTTGCTCAACATCCTTACGATTCTCCTCAGACAACACGATCTGCGTTATACCGTTTCTTTTGGCTGCAAGTATCTTTTCTTTAATCCCTCCTACCGGCAATACCTTGCCCCTTAACGTGATTTCTCCTGTCATGGCAACGCGTGGTCTGACCTTTCTCCGGGTAAAGGCAGACGCCAAAGCAGCAAACATGGTGATACCCGCAGATGGACCATCTTTGGGTGTTGCACCTTCAGGAATATGCATATGCACATTGTATTTCTCAAATATGGCGGAATCGATATCCAATAAGGGTGCATTAGACTTCAGGTATTCATATGCCAAAGTTGCAGACTCCTTCATTACATCGCCCAGGTTACCTGTCATGGTAAGCACTCCCTTCCCTTTACTGATCGTTACCTCAATAAACAACACCTCCCCCCCGGATTGAGTCCACGCCAGGCCGGTCATCACACCTGCCAAATCTTTCAGGGGAGCCTCTTCTCTGTTGTATACAGCGGGGCCCAGAATCGTTGAAATATCATGCGTGGTAAGTGCTGGCTTCTTCTGCTCGCCCATCACCACAGATCGGGCCCGGGAACGTATTAACTTGGCAATAACCTTCTCCAGGCTACGAACCCCCGACTCACGGGTATAGTCCTGAATAATACTTTCCAGTATGGGCTTGCTGAACTTAAGCTGCGTCTTTTTCATGCCATGAGCATCAAGCTGCCGCGGAATCAGGTGTTTCTTCGCGATCTCTATTTTCTCCTCGACGATATAACCGCTGAGGTCAATCACCTCCATCCTGTCTCGCAAGGCTGGCTGAACGCCAGCCAGGGTGTTGGCTGTAGCTATGAACATGATATTCGACAGGTCGTAATCAACCTCAAGGTAGTTGTCATAAAAAGTATTATTCTGTTCAGGGTCAAGCACTTCAAGCAATGCAGATGATGGATCACCACTAAAGCTCTGATGTCCAACCTTGTCGATCTCGTCTAACACAAAAACAGGATTGGAAGACCTGGCTTTCTTCAGGTTTTGTACGATGCGTCCGGGCATGGCTCCCACATAGGTCTTCCTGTGCCCCCTGATCTCCGCCTCATCACGAAGTCCACCCAACGACATTCGAATATATTTCCTGCCAATAGCCGTGGCAATGGAACGCCCCAAAGAGGTCTTGCCAACCCCGGGAGGGCCTACAAAGCAAAGAATTGGTGACTTCATATCCCCCTTTAACTTCAACACTGCCAAGTATTCAATAATTCGTTCCTTAACCTTTTCCAACCCATAATGGTCGCGATCAAGAATGGACTGTGCCTTCTTCAAATCAAAACGATCGGAAGTGTACTCATTCCAGGGTAACTCCACAAGGGTCTCCAGATAATTTAAATGAATGGAGAACTCCATGGCAGCAGGATTGATACGTTGCAACTTGGCAACCTCCTTTTCAAACACTGCCGCAACCTGCTTGCTCCACTTCTTATTTTTGGCGCGCTGCTTCAGATCATTGACCTGCTGGTCGTGCGGACTGCCACCGAGTTCTTCCTGGATGGTCTTCAATTGCTGACCAAGAATATAATCACGCTGCTGTTTGTCTATGTCAACTTTTACCTTCGATTGTATCTGATTCTTTAACTCTACAACCTTGAGCTCCCTGGTCAGGTGGCTCAGAACGATGTTTGCACGGGTATTCAGATCAAACACCTCCAACAGCTTTTGCTTCTCTTCTACTTCAATGTTAAGGTTGGCAGATATGAAATTGACCAGAAACACCGGACTTTCAATATTTTTGATGGCAAATGCCGCTTCGCTTGGCACGTTGGGTGACAGCTTCACGATAGAAATAGCCAGATCTTTTATCGTTGAGATCAAAGCTTTAAAACGTTGGGAATGTTTTAGTTTTTCACCTTTGTCGAATGAACTCACCCTGGCCTTAAAATACGGTTCCGTCTCCATTAATTCATGAAGCATAAAACGCTTTTTCCCCTGAATGATCACGGTAGTATTGCCATCGGGCATTTGCAATATCTTGATGATATGAGCTACCGTACCAATTTTATTAAGATCATTAAAAGAAGGATCTTCAACATTCGCATCTTTTTGCGACACCACGCCAATAATGCGCGAGTCCTTATACATGTCGCGTACCAGCTTGATAGACTTATCGCGGCTTACTGTAATGGGGATAACCACCCCGGGAAATAAAACAGTATTCTTCAACGGAAGTATGGCAAGCACCTCAGGGATCTCCTCTGCTGCCATTTGTTCCTGTTCTTCATTGGAAAGAAGGGGTATAAATTCACTGTCCCCTTCCATTATATCAGTAAAACCTATCCCCACTCCATCAAAAAGCTTATCCATAAAAATTATATGTGTCAAATTGTCATTTAATCCGGGCATATTCCTACATTAGGTATGCTTCAAGTGTATAGTACAAGCATTATGCCATAGGACTAACATGGCACATTGGCATATGTTCAAAACTATTAAACAATTAGGTTGGTTAACAGGTCACCGGATAGATGGGCTGATGGCCATGCAGGTCATACCTTTCTATAAGAAACAGTATTCTCGAAAACATACCGCAGAATGTCCTCATCAACTTTTTTAAATTCCATATTTCGCCTGCCGTAAACAAGACGGGCAGTCTGGATGGCCTTTTCGATCTTGACAGGTGTAAATCCGGCAACGCTGCCCCAGGTGAATGAAGGTATGAAATTGCGCATGTAACCTGAGCCAAACACCTGTGCGTTAATACCAATTACAGTACCGGTATTGAACATGGTGTTAATGCCGCATTTCGAATGATCGCCCATGAATGTACCGCAATATTGCAAACCGGTCGTTACAAAAGCTTCTTCTGCATAATCCCAAAGCCTGATATCATTGTAATCGATCTTTAAATTGGATGTGTTGGTGTCGGCTGCAATATTGCACCACTCACCGACCACACTATGACCCAGAAAGCCATCATGGCCTTTATTAGAATATCCAAAAATTACTGAATTGCTCACCTCTCCCCCAACTTTTGATACCGGTCCGATGGTGGTATTACCATAAATCCTGGCACCCATCTTCACCATAGAACCTTTGCCAATGGCTACGGGGCCCCTGATCATCGCCCCATCCATAATAACCGCATCCCGACCAATATATACCGGACCTTCTGAAGCATTGATCATGACATGTTCCAATATTGCGCCTGCTTCAACAAAAATATTCTCAGGCGCTACAACACGGACATGTGATGGCAAAGGCTGACTCTCCCTGCCGCTTGTCAGCAAAGTATAGTCTTCAATAATGGCAGAACCATTCATTGTGATGAAATCCCACAAGTAAGAAAGCTTGCGTATGCTGGTGGTAGTCTCAATCGGAGTCACAGCATCAAGAATTTCACCATCCAAATTATCAATATCCGAATCACGCAACCTGTGAGCAATTAAAACATCTCCGGATACGAGTGTCTGATTGGGTAACAGCAGCGATAGCTCATTAACAAGCTCCGAGGTGGGAAAAACACTCGAATTGATCAACACATTGTCTTCCTCCTTAACAAGTGGGTACTTCTGCGACAGGTAATCGACCGTCAGGCTGGACGTCTTCGCCTGCAAAAGCATCTCCCACTTTTCGCGCATGGTCAGAATACCCACACGAACATCGGCCAGAGGTCGTATAAATGTAAATGGCAAAAAATGATTACGTGCCTGATCTCCAAATAGTATATAGTTCATTAATTGCAGCGTTAATGATCATGAATAAAATAGTTACATCTTATTTAAACCAGATAACTATACAGGCGAAGATAAAAAAAATAAATAAAAAAAGCCCTCCGATGAGGGCCAATTTTATATGCTAACAAAAGTAGTTGCTGATTTTATTTTTTCGACAAATGCTTTTGATACTTTGTACGGAACTTGTCAACACGTCCGGCTGTATCAACGAGCTGCTGCTTGCCGGTATAAAAAGGATGAGACGTGTGTGATATCTCAAGTTTAATTTGCGGATACTCTTTGCCATCTTCCCACTTGATGGTTTCCTTACTGTTGGCTGTAGAGCGGGTTAAAAAACTATAATCATTCGACATGTCGGTAAAAACGACAAAACGATAATTCGAAGGATGGATTTCTTTCTTCATCAGAAACGTGTTTTAATATGTTATGACACTATGGGTGCCTCGCAATCACTGTAATGACATGGGCCATTTTTTCGGACTGCAAAGATAACATATATATATTTTAAAAAAAAGCCGTTTTGTCAATTTTTTTTAATCTAAGGTGTGAACTACCAGTCCACTTCTGAGTTTAGGTTCAAACCAGGTAGTCTTGGGAGGCATGATATTCCCGGTATCAGCAATGTCTATCAACTGTTGCATAGAAACAGGATACATAGAAAATGCAACAGCCATCTCCCCACTGTTCACACGGCGTTCCAACTCCACAAGACCCCTGATGCCGCCAACAAAATCAATGCGCTTATCAGTACGCATATTCTTTATTCCAAGAATCTCATCCAGAACCAGGTTCGACAAAATCGTCACATCTAACACACCAATGGGGTCTGAATCGTCAAAAGTTCCTGATCTTGCCTCCAAAGAATACCAGGTACCTTCAAGATACATCCCAAACGTATGCAGTCTGTCAGGCTTGTAAGCAATGCTTCCCTCCTCTTTTACTACGAAATGCTTGTCCAAAAGGTTAAGAAACTCTGTCTTTGACAATCCGTTAAGATCCTTAACTACCCTGTTGTAATCAATGATCGTAAGCTGGTTATCGGGAAACACCACCGCCATAAACAGGTTGTATTCTTCATCACCGGTGTGACCAGGGTTTTTCTCTTTCTTTTCATTGCCAACCAAGGCAGCTGCAGCGGTACGATGGTGACCGTCAGCAACATAAAATGCAGGCACTTCAGAGAACAATTGTTCCAGCCGGGTGATCACAGCATCATCGTCAATTACCCAAAACTGATGACCAAACCCGTCGTCAGCAACAAAATCATAAACAGGGGCATCTTTAACCAGACCGGAAACGATGGCATCTATCTGCTGATTGGAAGGATAGCTAAAGAATACAGGCTCAGCGTTGGCATTTAACTCACGAACGTGTTTCATCCGGTCTTCTTCCTTATCAGGTCTGGTAAGCTCATGCTTCTTAATGTTGTTGTTCAGATAGTCTTCCACACCGGCACAACCAACGATGCCATATTGGGTCTTTTCACCCCATCGTTGAGCATACACATAAAAATGACGTTTCTTGTCCTGAACCAGATAACCCTTTTCAATAAACACCTGAAAATTAGCCTTGGCCTTGTCGTACACCTCCTGCGAATACAGGTTAGTGCCCTTCGAAAGTTCAATTTCGGGTTTAACCACCCGCAAAAAACAATATGGATTGTCGCCGGCCTCGGCACGTGCCTCTTCAGAATTTAAAACATCATATGGTCTGGATGCCAATTCCTTGACAATTTCCGCTGGAGGGCGATAGCCCTGAAATGGTTTGAATATAGCCATTTTGTTGTTGAATTGTTGAATTGTTGAGTTGTTGAATTGTTGAGTTGTTGAATTGTTGAGTTGTTACTTTAACCGCAGAGTCTCGCGATGTGATGCGCAAAGTCACACAGAGACATTGAGACAAGGCATACCTTGTCTCTACTTCCTTCGACTTTTTGATCTTCAGACTAATAGACCTTCAGACTTTCAGACTTTCAGACCTTCAGACCTTCAGACTTTCAGACCTTCAGACCTTCAGACTTTCAGACCTTCAGACCTTCAGACCTTCAGACCTTCAGACCTTCTATTTATTCACCCTAAACGTCTCGTCGCCTTTCTCAAAAAAGTTTACGATCTGCTGTGCGGCGGCGATACCTGCGTTAATGTTTGCCTCTGATGTTTGCGCACCCATCTTCTTGGCGGTAAATACAAACCTGCCGGGGTATTTCGATTGAAACTCCCCCAGGCAATCAGGAGCGATGTCAGACAAATATTTGAAGTCACTACGATCTTGCATGATCTTCATCAAGTCATCTTCATGAATAACTTCCTTTCTTGCAGTGTTTACCAGCATACCTCCCTTGGGAAGCAATGAAAGCAGTTGGTAATTGATCGACTTCTTTGTCTTGTCGTTGGCGGGAATATGCAACGACACAAACTTACATGTCTTATACAACTCCTCCACACTATCGAGAGCGATCACACCATCCTTTTTCATATCTTCTTTCGAGACAAATGGATCAAACCCATACACATCCATCCCAAAGCCTTTGGCAATCAGGGCAACGTATTTCCCCACATTGCCATAGGCGTGAATTCCGATCTTTTTACCACGTAACTCAGAACCCGATGTACCGTTGAACCCATTGCGGAGGGCATAAATCATCATTCCGAAGGCCAGTTCTGCAACGGCATTCGAGTTTTGCCCGGGGGTGTTCATGGCTACCACACCATGGTCGTTACAAGCTGTCAGATCAATATTGTCGTATCCGGCACCAGCACGAACCACGATTTTGAGGTTCGGTGCCGATTCGATCACCTCCCGGCTGGCCTGATCACTTCTTATTATCATGGCATCTGCCGATGCAGCAACCTCTTTAAGCTCGTCAACAGAGGTATACTTCTCCAGCAAGATCATGGTGTATCCAGCCTCATCCAGTACATTTTTTATACCATCTACTGCCACCGGCGCAAAGGGCTTCTCAGTAGCAACCAATACTTTTTTCATGTTATATATGATTTAAGTGTTCATTAAATAGTTCATTGTGAGCAACTCTCAGAGGTTTGCGAGTTACGGGTTGCGGGTTGCGGATTCTCATTTCTCACCGCTCAGCGCTAAATTCTCACCGCTCAGGGCTAAACTCTCAGCGCTAAACTCTCAGGGCTAAACTCTCACCGCTAAACTCTCACCGCTCAGCGCTCTATTTACCGTGGAGACGTTCAAATTCCTGCATGGCTTCAATCAGTGCGACAACACTCTCACGTTCCAGCGCATTGTAGGTGGAGGCCCTGAATCCGCCCACCGACCGGTGACCTTTCAGGCCTGACATGCCCCTTTCGGCAGTAAACTTAAGGAAGTCTTGTTCCAGTTCTTTATATTCGGGCTGCATCACGAATACCACGTTCATGATCGAACGGCTTTCTCTTTCCACAGGAGTGGTAAACAGGGTATTGCGCTCAATCTCGCTATACAGCAGGGCCGCTTTCTCCTGATTCATTTTGTGCATTACTTCCACGCCACCGAGCTTCTTGATCCAGCGAAGCGTTTCCATACAGGTATAGATGGGCAGACACGGAGGGGTATTAAACATCGACCCATTGTCAATATGTATTTTATAGTCTAACATGGATGGAATCTTCCGGTCTACCTTACCCAGGATATCTTCTCTGATAACCACAAAGGCAACCCCGGCGGGACCCAGGTTCTTCTGTGCACCACCATAAATGATCCCATATTTGGACACATCCACAGGCCGGCTGAAAATATCAGACGACATGTCGGCAACCAGTGGCACAGGGCTGTCGATATCCTCCAATATCTCGGTGCCAAAAATGGTATTGTTGGTAGTGATATGGAAATAATCTGCATCAGCAGGAATCGTGAACCCCTTGGGTATATAGGAAAAATTCTTATCGGATGATGAGGCAACCACCTCTACCTCACCAAATAATTTGGCTTCTTTTATCGCCTTCTTGGCCCAGGTGCCTGTTTCCAGATAGGCAGCCTTTTTATTCAACAAATTGTAAGGCACCATACAGAATTGCATGCTGGCACCACCTCCCAGGAACAACACCTGATAACCATCAGGAATGTTTAACACCTCCTTAAACAAGGCAACAGCTTCGTCCATTACAGCCTGAAAATCCTTACCACGGTGCGATATCTCCATAACAGACAAACCTATCCCATTTAGGTCGAGAACTGCTTTAGCAGTATTCTCAATTACTTCTCTGGCCAGCACTGAAGGGCCTGCACTAAAATTATGCTTCTTCATGATTTTTTGGTTTTTATTTAAGTTTGACACAGTCTGCTATGCGTACCCTACCCTCTGAAAATCCATCACGGTTTTCCGGCAAGAAAAAAAACACCTTAAAAAGCGTAATTAATAAAAGAAAACCCTATAAGAGTAGCGAATGCAAATTTGAGAAATTATTCTCATAGAAAAAAGAAAATAATTCAAAAACAATTATTCATGTTTATCTTGCTGCTTTCTGTTCCTGGCATCCACATCTTCCTCCAACAACCATTTCCCATCCCTGAAGATCAGTCCGTCGAAGACTTCTCCCTCAGGTACATAGTGCTGGTGCTGTCCTTTCAGGTTTTTTTGCATGGGCATCAGGCGGTCAAATACGATCATGGGCGTCATCGCCTGGCGTGTTTTGCTGTACAACTCATCATACAACAATCCCATAGACACCCTCACTGAATACTCAAACACCAGACGGTATGGCTCATGGCCCTCCAGGTCAAACACCGGCGCACCAAACACCGGCTCCCCATCCCGGAACGATAAAGGTTCGACAATCCGCTTCCTGCTATAAGCATTGTCTCCACGCCACCCCAGCAACACATAATGATCCTCGCCTGCATGCCGGTTGGTGATCAGTTCATAGTAATAACTGCCATACCAATTACTCCCTGTAAATTCGACAGATGTCACATCTCCGGCAAACCTGGCATCCTCTCTCAATTTAAAAATCATACCACTCTTATGATTTCGGCCTTCAGTCAATTCACCAGGGTATCCATTTTCATATTCAGCAAAAACAGTTGCAGAATCATCGTGAGTTGGATTCAGGTTATCATCGTGGGATGGATGTATCTGATCATCATGGGATATATCTGTTTTCTCATCGTGGGATGGGCCTGTACCGCTTTCATGGTATGGCATTTCAACTGAACCGGCAAATGTATCTCCATACTGTATATAGCCAAAGTAACGAAATTGCTGATTCGACAAGGGCACATACCAGGTGATGATCCGAAAGCTTGAGTCGGAGGGCTGCAACATTGAAACAGTGATCAGCGAATCGAACGGATGGTGCATGGAGCACTCTTCGTAGAGCACCTCAAGCAGGTAATTTGCGAACAGTTGGTTGTTGGCCAAACGGACAGAGTCCTCTGTGGGCCTCACTATATTCAGCGACAGGATCTTTAATGAATCTTCAGCCAGTACAAAGAAACCAGGAGGCTCCAGCGCATCAACAGCGAGCGTATCTGCCTTCAGGGTATCCAACGACATGACATCAGGCCTGTCTGCCGGCATGGAACTGCCCGAGAAGGCCCATGGCCATAGCACTAACCATACAGACAACGCAATCAGGATACGCATCGACAACACTTTTTGTTATAACTTTACAGAGCGGAATTTATTGCACAATCATGATCACGAAGTTATGAATTCAAAAAACCGACAGCAAATAAAACACATCAAAGCATTTATACAGCTGGGCGAATACCTTAATGACATTGTCACTGCACTCGACCACCACGATCTTTCAGCTTTAAACAGTGATGCCTTACGAAATATGTACCATGCAGCCGTCAAGGCGGGTGAAGAGAATGCCTGGTTCACAAGAGAGTCTGTGATCAAGGCGCTGAAGTCACTGACATATATGCTGAGACCAGGTGCATTCGACACATGGCTCACCAGCTACCAGGAGCTCAACAACCCAACCACTGAACCACCTTCCCGGATATTGGTGATCATGGCAGGCAATATCCCACTGGTAGGGTTTCATGATATGCTATGTGTGCTTATTAGTGGTCACCACCTTACAGCAAAACTTTCCTCACAAGACACCAAGCTCCCTCAAGCATTGGGAGACCTTCTCATCAACATTGAACCATCACTGGCACACCAAATCACCTTAATGGAAGGCCCGGCCACCCATTTCGACGCCGTTATCGCCACAGGCAGCAACAATTCATCCCGCTATTTCGACTATTACTTTGGCAAATATCCCCACATCATACGTAAAAACAGAAGCTCCATGGCGGTGCTCTCCGGCAGGGAGTCTGCAATGGAACTCTCATTCCTTGGCGATGATGTATTCTCCTATTTCGGCCTCGGATGCCGTAACGTATCCATGATCTTTATTCCTGAACAGTTCGACCTGCAGATTCTGACCGATGCCTGGCAGAGCCATAACAGGCTCCGGATGCACTCAAAATACATAAACAACCATGATTACCAGAAGGCCATCATGATAGTAAATAAAGTTCCTTTTACCGACACAGGGTTTTGTTTGCTGAAAGAAGATCCCAGTCTACACTCACCTGTTTCGGTGATCCACTATCAACGGTATCGACACAAAGACGAGGTCTTGCGCTTTATCAAAAGACACGAGAACGACCTGCAATGCGTGGTGGCAAGTCCACATACAAACCTATCCCAATTCTCATCAAAAAAAGATATTGCAGCAGATGGCGTTCAGAATGAGCCAACTGACAGCCCCCTGACACAACAGCTTACTACTATACCACCCGGATCTGGCCAGAAACCCGAACTATGGGATTATCCCGATGGCGTGGATACCATGAAGTTTTTAAGTGAGTTGCGGGCCTGTCTCGAACGAAGTGAGAGCCCCCCTACGGATTGAGGGTTGCCAGGTTACCAGGTTGTGGTTGATTTTCTGTAAGTGCGACCCTTGTGGTCGCCCGTTGCCGAATTACCAGGTTGTGGTTGATTTTCTGTAAGTGCGACCCTTGTGGTCGCCCGTTGCCGGATTACCAGGTTGCGGGTTTTCTCAGTGCTCATTGCTCAACGCTCTGTGCTCAGTGCTCATTGCTCAGTGCTCATTGCTCAACGCTCTGTGCTAGTTTCTCACCATTCACCGCCTGGCTTCCAGAAGCAACTCCCAAGCCTTCTTCACGTGTTTCAGTTTTGTGTTGGCCTGCCCCACAGCCAGTCTTATAGAATATTTCCCATTCAATACAGTATGGGTCAGATATACCGATCCAGCATCGTTAACGGTTTCCAGCAGTTGTTTATTGATTTGGGTGAGTTCCTCTTCCGAATGCGTTCCTGGGTTATAGCGGAAACATACCAGGCTTAGCTGAGGAGGTGCTGTAAGCTCAAATCCGGGTTCTTCCTCAACCCATGTAGCAAATTGTCTCGCCAGGTCTACGTGGCCCCTTACCATCTGTTGCAGTCCTTCCACACCGTAGCTTCTGATCACGAACCACAGCTTCAACGCCCTGAATCTTCTACCAAGCTGAATACCCCAGTCGCGGTAGTTTTTAACCTGTCCGTCGGCAGCTGTCTTCAGGTATTCCGGGTTTATGCTGAGTGTTTGAATGAGCGTTTCGGGATCTTTTACGAAATAGGCTGAGCAGTCGAAGTTGGTAAGCATCCACTTATGGGGGTTAAAGACGAAAGAATCGGCTTGTTCCACCCCGTGCATAAAGTGCCTGAGCTCGGGCACGATAGCCGCCGTGCCTGCAAAGGCAGCATCTATGTGCAGCCAAACAGAATATTTTTTGCAGATGGCAGCGATGGAGTATACAGGATCCATGGCCATCGACGAGGTAGACCCCAGGGTGGCCACCACACAGGCAGGTGCCATGCCACTGTCGATATCCTTCTGTATAGCTGCCTCCAGCTTCTCAGGTATCATAGCAAAAGCTTCGTTGGTATCAATATAACAGAGGTTATCTTTTCCGTACCCTGCGATCTTGACACCCTTTTCGATGCTGGAATGTGCTTCGCGAGAAGCATATACCCGGAGAGGCTGTCGCACGCCACTTTCATTCGATGCGAAGCCGGTAGCCTTTTCCCTGGCCGACAGCAGGGCACATAGTGTGGCTGTAGATGCGGTATCCTGTATTACGCCCTTCATATGGGATGACAACCCAAGCATCCGGCCAAGCCATTCCATCACCCGCTCTTCCAGCTCTGCCGCAGCGGGTGAAGTCTGCCATATCATACATTGTGCCCCCAGCCCAGCCGTCAGCAACTCAGCAAGTACCGACTCCGGACTGTTGTTCGCCGGGAAGTAGGCAAACCATCCGGGGTGTTGCCAGTGTGTGATACCCGGCATGATGATGCGTTTAAAGTCGGAGAAGAGCACGTCTATGGGTTCTCCGACAGTGGGGGGCACTTCAGGAAGCTGGTATAGTATGTCGCCCGGCTCAACCCTTGCCTTCAACGGCAGACCTTCTACCTGTTCAAAATAATCTGCCAGCCAATCAATAAAATCATAACCTGCCTGCCTGAATGCTTCCTTATCCATACCATATACATTATCTTGTATGATGTCCGGCAAATATCTGACAATTTCAGTACCAGACAACCCTTCAATCTTAAACCTTCAACCTTCGACCTTCGACCTTCAACCTTCAACCTTCGACCTTCAACCTTCGACCTTCGACCTTCGACCTTCGACCTTCGACCTTTTATATGCCTATCCCATGATAGACACCTTACTACCGCCGTCCTAAAAATATCATGATATAGTAGAGCAATGTTGCCAGGGAGCCCAATGCGGCCACAACATAAGTCAGTGAAGCCCACTTGAGGGCATCTTTAGCATGAACATGCTCCTGACCGCTTGTCATACCGGTATCTGTTAGCCAGACCAGGGCGCGTTTGGTGGCGTTAAACTCTACAGGCAGGGTGATGAAGCTGAACAGGGTGGTCATGGCAAACATGATGATGCCTGCGAGGAGTATCCCAGGCATGGTTTCTACAGTGAATATGCCCGCCAGAAGGATCCATTGCATATACCTGGAGCTGATGCTTACCACGGGTACCAGTTTGGAACGCATTTGCAGGAATGCATAGGCCTTTGCATGCTGCACAGCATGACCACATTCATGGGCAGCAACAGCAGCTGCAGCAATGCTGCGACCAGAATACACCTCCGGGCTGAGGTTTACCGTACGATCCATCGGGTTGTAATGGTCTGTAAGACGACCAGGTGTGGAGATGACCCGCACTCCACCAATTCCATTGTCAGACAACATCTTCATGGCCACCTCACGCCCTGTAAGGCCGGTACGAAGCGGTATCCTTGAATATTTTGCGAAACGGGATTTTAACTGATTGGAAACCAACCAGCTGATAAGCATAAAAACCCCAAAAATGATGAAAATTCCCATATAAGTAAAATTTAAGTATTCAGATTTTAAACAATTAAATGCCGCCAAATGTTTCTCAAAAAGTAAGCCACCTTGTTGTTCCTTGCCAAATTGACACCAGTTAAAAAAAGTTAATCCGGAATACATGGTATAATCACGGCTATTGCACTACCTTTGTTATACAAACATACATTCTGTAACTATTTTTCAGATTATCCAGCTACATCCTATGAACAGAAAACATATTCCCTTCAGGCGAATGGTGCGTAAAATAATTAACGCTTTTTTTCAGGGACTGTTATTTATCGCTCCCGTTTCGATAACCATTTTTGTCATCTATAAGGTGTTCGTATTTATCGACAACCTGATTCCCGTAAATATCCCGGGGTTGGGTATGTTGATTGTATTGGCAGCTATTACAATGATTGGTATGGCAGGCTCGTTCATCATCAGGACACCCCTGTCGATGTTGCTGAACAGGCTACTCGAAAATATACCGTTGGTGAAGATACTTTACTCTGCCATAAAAGACCTGATGTCGGCCTTTGTGGGTCAAAAGAAAAAGTTTAACAAGCCGGTAAAAGTACTGATGAACCGCGAAAGCAACATCTACAAGCTTGGCTTTATGACCCTCGAAGACCTTTCTTCTATCGGGGTCGGCAGCGACATGGTGGCCGTATATCTTCCACATTCGTATAACTTCTCCGGCAACCTGTTCCTGGTGCCTGCCAGCAGCGTGGAACCACTAAACGCCCCCGCCACGGAAGTGATGAAGTTTATCGTATCAGGTGGCGTCACCAGGGTGTAACCTATCACACAAAATGACAGGTTAAGCACCAATTACCCGTAAATGTCTCAACAATTCAACAACTCAACAACTCAACAACTCAACATTTTTTTCTAGTTTTGACAAAAAAAACATTGTAATGAAGAAACCTATTATATTAGTTACTAACGACGATGGCATTATGGCTCCGGGTATAAGACACCTGGTAGAATTTATGTTAGAGATTGGCGATGTGGTGGTAGTAGCGCCCGATAAACCTCAGAGTGGGATGGGTCATGCCGTCACCATCGTAAACCCTATCAGGCTGGAAAAAATCACTGGCAACGGAGCACACGATGAGTACAGTTGCAGTGGCACACCTGTCGACTGTGTAAAGCTGGCTGTCAACAAGGTATTGCACCGAAAACCTGACCTTCTGGTGTCAGGGATCAACCACGGCTCCAATTCCTCCATCAATGTGATTTACAGCGGTACCATGTCGGCAGCTATTGAAGGTGCCATGGAAGACATCCCTGCCATCGGATTCTCTTTGCTCGATTATAGCTATCACGCCGATTTTGTTTCAGGCAAAAAATACGTGCAGCAAATCGCCAGAAACGTACTGAAACAAGGCCTGCCCAAAGGTATATGCCTGAATGTGAACATCCCGGCCGTTTCGGAAACAGAATTACAAGGCCTGAAGGTCTGCCGCCAGGCAAGAGGCAACTGGCAGGAAGAATTTGACCACCGGAAAGACCCCAGAGGTAAAGATTACTTTTGGCTTACAGGTCACTTCCGCCTGCATGAAGATAGCAACGAGACGGATGAGTGGGCACTGAAACAAAACTATGTGTCGGTAGTGCCTATACAGTTTGACTTTACCGCACACGGACTAATCCCGGAACTAAAAAAGTGGACAAATAATGCTTAAAAAAGACAACTGGTGGCTCGGGGCCGCTTTAGGAGCCTTACTTCCCATTGCGTTTTATGGCATCATCATGCTCATCCTGAACCAGTGGGGAACCATTGCGGAAGGAACCTATGTACTAAAACCATCCACCAGCAAATTGCTGGCCCTTTTTGCAAATTTCATCAGCTTCAGATACTATATGGTAAACCTGAAATATGACAAAACCGGACGGGGCATCTTGCTTGTTACATTTGCCTATGCCGCTGTGTATTTCTATCTTTACCTTTAGGCAACCCGCAACCCATGAAATACTACCTAATAGCCGGCGAGGCATCTGGCGACCTGCACGCGTCAAACCTGATGGCAGAATTAAAGCATATTGATGACTCTGCAGAGTTCAGGTTCTGGGGTGGCGACCGTATGCAGACACAGGGCGGTACAATGGTGAAACACATCAGGGAGCTGGCCTTTATGGGTTTTCTAGAGGTGCTGATTAACATCCGCACCATCCTGCAAAATATAACCTTATGCAAGAGAGACCTGATCGAATACAGACCCGATGTATTAATACTTATCGATTATCCTGGATTCAACCTGCGCATGGCTTCCTTTGCCAAAAAGAAAGGGATCAGAACGGTCTATTATATATCCCCCCAAATATGGGCCTGGAACCAGTCGCGCGTCTATAAGATCAAACGCGACGTGGATAAGATGCTGGTGATCCTTCCCTTTGAAAAGGACTTTTACAAGCGGTTCGGATATGAAGTGGTATATACAGGCCATCCACTGCTGGATGCCCTGGCTCAGAATCAGATGCAGAGCCCCGCAGAAGATACCCTACAGCCTCTTCCTCAAGCAGAAATGGGACAGAACACGGAACCGGTTCAACACAGGAGAACAAACAACCCTAAAAGCCCATCGAGCAAAACCAAAAATAGCTTTCTTGCCACCCACAAACTCCCTGACAAGACCCTGGTAGCCGTGTTGCCAGGAAGCAGGAAACAGGAAATATCACGCATGCTCAAGGTGATGCTTTCGGTAAGTCAGAGGTTTTCTGACTGCCATTTTGTGGTAGCCGGCTTGTCAGGTCTTCAAAACATATATAACCAAACCCTGATCAACACCTCTAACGTTTCCATCGTATTCGACCAGACCTACGAACTACTGAAACATACACATGCTGCCATGGTGGTCTCAGGCACAGCAACACTGGAAACAGCCCTTCTCAGAGTGCCACAGGTAGTCTGTTATAAGTCGAATACCATATCCTATATGATTGCCCGCAGGGTGGTCAAGGTGCCCTATATCTCACTAGTCAACCTAATCATGGATAAACCTGTGGTGACAGAACTCATACAAGACCAGTGCAATGACAATACCCTGGCCAAAGAGCTTGACAAACTGATCAATGATAAGGAAAACCGGCAACGCATAGTATCAGACTATGAGATGCTACATCATAAACTCGGTGCTGGCGGTGCCAGCAAACGAGCAGCAAAAGAAATCTACCGGCTTTCGACCTTCGACCTTTGACCTTCAAACCTTCAAACCTTCAAACCTTCAGACCTTCAGACTTTCAGACTTTCAGACCTTCAAACCTTCAGACTTTCAGACTTTCAGACTTTCAGACCTTCAAACTTTCCCCACATACCCCCCCCTCTCACTTACCGCCCAGAATTTTACACCCAGAGACTCACAGGCTTCCTTCCAGCGGAAAACATTTCGGGTACTATTCGAAGCATCAATGATCACCTTCGAAGGTCTGAACACACGCAAATATGTCTCAGGATCACCTCCGGGGTTGGAGCAAATGATCAGGTAGTCGACCGGCACTTCTATGCAGGTAAAGTCATTGTGCCAGATAGGGGTATGGCTTTCGGTTAAAAGCACAAAGAGTTTCTCTTGAAAATAGATGTAGTGTCCAGACAGAAAGTTGTCATCCGGATAGTGGTAGTGGATTTCACATCCGACAAGTTTTTTTTTATCCGAAATACCAAGTGCTAAAGGTGGACGCACAAAACTGTACGTCAGCAACCAGGGCAGCCCCCTTTCTATATCAGTACCGGAATGAACCTGCGAATGCTTCAATGGCCTGTTAATGATGGTGATTGCCGGCAAGCCACTGTATAACATCAGACTGGGCCGGGGTACTCCCCTGCTGACACGGTATCCCGTTGTCTGAAATCCAGCTCTATCCGGATCGGTTAAAAGTTGTCTGCTGACAAATACGGCTCTTTCTTTGCCCTGAATAAAATCGATTGCAGTAGCCTGGTTCACATGATACACCACAAATTGCTTTTGACGATGTAGCTGTATGCTTCTATATGAAAAACATGCTGATATCACCAATGAGGCAACCAAAGCAATCCGTAAGTACATGTAACGTTTGACAGCAAAATACAGAAAACCAAATACCAAAAACATAAACATCAGCAATGTGTCTGGCAAACCAATATAGATGTTACCAGAAGTGGAAAAGGGTAACCCTTCGATTTGTTTTACGGAAGTATGCAGTGCAAATAACAGCCCATGCAGTAGTTTCCCGGCAATATATCCCAGCCATGGAACCTGGTGCACCAGCAAGGTAAACAATCCACCGTAAATGATCATCCCCGACAAAGGGATTACGATCAGGTTGGTAAGCAAAAAATAGTTAGGAAACTGATGAAAGTAAAACAACGACAAGGGCCCTGTGGCCACCTGAGCAGCAATGGATACGGTGACAATGCCCCACGCCTTATCCAGAATGGCATTCTTCACCTGTACCCGCTTGTATAGCATTGGCTGTATACTGACAATACTCACCACAGCGAGATACGACAACTGAAACCCAATGCGCGTGATGATATAAGGATCGATGATCAACAAAAGTATAGCTGAGGCCGCAAGGGTGTTGTAAATGTTCGCACGTCGATAAAAAATTTGCCCGGCAGCCACAAAAGAGAACATCGTTGAAGCACGAAGTACCGAAGGAGAAAAACCTGTGATGGAGGCGTACAGCCATATCAATACCAGCACCAGAAAGGTCTGGATGTATAACCCCCCGGGTATTCGTCTCAAAAACAACAACATTGTTTTCAGAATCAGATAGATAACGCCAACATGTAAGCCTGAAACGCATAATATATGCATAGCACCTGCACCTGCAAACTCACGTTGCAAATCTTCATCCAGGTATTCTCTGTAACCAAGGAGCAAGGCCGAAATGACAGCAAACTCCCTGTCTGGCAAGCCCTTATCAGAAAACACTCTCAGAGCTTGTTCCCTGAGCTGAAGAGACCATCGTACCAATGAACTGCCTTTGTCAGTATCTATGCGATACCAACTTCCAGACTGCCGGTAGGTCGAGTGAAAAACTTGTTGATTGATCAGGAACCGCTTGTAGTTAAACTGCCCCGGGTTCTGTGGAGGCCTGACCTCCTCGTAGAGGTTTTCAATGATAACGACGTCACCATATCTCAAAGTCCCGGCCAGGCTGTCCTTCTCAAGATACACGATGATGTTGCCCTTTACACGGATTGGATCAGATTGCCCGATCACTGCCTCTTCCGTAGAATCCAGATTACCCCGACGCAATGACTTATAGGGATTAAAACACGACACCTTTCCTAAGAGCTGGTAAGAGTTGGTTTTTTCTGCAACGGGTTCATAGATACGCAAAAATAGTACACCTTCCTGGTCACTATAGCGACTGAAGTGATCCTTAACGTATCGATGATCATGGTTTTGGGCCAGGTGATACGCCATAACAAAAAACACTGTCGAGGCCAACAGCCCAAACACCCACCGCAGGCCGAAGTGTGATAACCAGTACCTTTTCAACACCAGCCATACAACGACCAGGATAAGATATAGCGCGGCAAAAACTGGAATCGGAATATAGACCTGGGCTACCAGATACGTCAATATCCCAAATATGAAAGGCAATACCAACTTTACCAAAGGCATGTCATCCCAATATATATGATTATCGCATAAATATAGGATGATTTAGGATTAAATACGAATCAGGCGTAGGCAAATCCGGCGAACGGTTTCTCGCCCCTGCAGATGTATAGACTTTCAGACTTTCAAACAATTCAACAACTCAACAATTCAACATACTTCACCGTCTTACTCTTCCCCGAAGCAGCAGTCGTTGGCCTGGGACTGGCTGTTCACCCTGTTCCATGGCATTGCGTCGATACAGTTGATCCAGGCGAATGCCATATTGCTGTGAGATGATATACATAGTCTCACCAGTTCTGACATCATGATAATCGAATGCGCCGCGACGTCTTTTGGGTTGGAGATAAATGAACTGGCCGGCAAGGATCTGTTGTCCGTCTTCCAGTTCATTATATCGAATGATCTGCCAGGGCCGCATGTCAAGCTCTCTGGCCAGCGACTCGGGTGAATCGCCCCGGCGGGCTACTACATATCTGATCCTGTTGTTGGTAGATTCAACACGCGGACCGATGGTTACCGGGGTAAAGTCATAGCTTCGAAGGCTATCACTATTAACCATGGCATATCCCTCAATGCTGAGCACACTGGGTGGCAGATCTGCCGTCATATCCATGGCCCAACGGTCATATTCAGCCAAATTGTATTCTTCGATGACCCGAATGAGCTTGGCAGGATAGTTGGGATTGGTCGCATAACCAGCCGTACGTAACCCGTGTGCCCAGGCAGAATAGTCTGTCGGGCTAAGATCGAACAGAAAGGCATACCGTGGCCTGCTTCTCAAAAATTGCGTGTGATCCAGGAATGACTCTACCGGATTGGCATACTTTCTGAAGCACTCATTGAGGGCATCATCATCATATAGGTAGCCACGACCATGCCAGCCATGACATTTGATACCAAAGTGATTGTTGGCTTTGAGGGCCAACTCGCTGTTGCCAAACCCTGACTCCAGAATGCCTTGCGCCAACTTGATGCTTGCAGGTACACCATAGCGGCGCATCTCCTGCATGGCAATAGTACGGTAGGTCTCAATATATTCCTGAATGGTCATTGGCGACTGAGAAGCAGAAACCTCGGGCAGCAATACCAGGGAAAGAATGGTTGATATAACCCAAATTGACAGTTGCCTTTTTAATGCTAATCCCATAGTCGAGGTATTAAGATGTTGAAGTGTTGAGTTGTTGAAGTGTTGAGTTGTTAAGGTATTTGGTTCCCGGGTTATTATTTGATTTTCAAAGCAGCAAAAATAATAAAAGATATTTAATAATTCGACCTTCAACCTTCAACCTTCAACCTTCGACCTTCGACTTTCGACCTTTGACCTTCGACCTATGACCTTAACTGTTTTGCCTTCCTCTGCCTTACCGCTTCAAAAACCAGTACAGCTACTGAGGCGGCAATATTCATAGAGTCGATATGACCTGACATGGGGATTTTGATTATTCTGGTGGCCTGGTGGCGCCAAGCTTCACCCAGACCTTTGTCTTCAGCCCCAAAAACCAATGCCGTAGCACCCCGCATGTCGACGCCATAGTAATAGGTATCGGTTTGCAGGGCCGCAGCATAAATGGATATATGCTTGCTGTTCAGCCATTCGACGGCATTCTCTGTGGTACAGGATATGACTGGCAGCGTAAACAGACAGCCCAGGCTGGCCCTGATCACGTTAGGGTTGTAAATATCTGTTACGGGGTCGGTGAGTATCACGGCATCTACCCCTGCAGCATCGGCGGTACGCAGTATGGCACCCAGGTTGCCTGGCTTCTCTACCTTCTCCAATACCAGTATCAGCGGGCGATCCTTCAATTCCAGACCCGACAGACCCCTGACAGGAACATGCCCAACAAGAATAACGCCTTCAGCATCTTCGCGGTAGGCAATCTTGTTGTAAACCTGACGTGCGACATAGGTTACATGATTGCACGTCGATGCATCCATATCAATTGGGTAGGATGGGTCAGCCCTGTACATGTCCAGGCAAACCAGCAAATGCGATGCCTGTATGCCGGCCGCCAGGGCCAGCGACACTTCGCGACGGCCTTCTGCAACAAACAATCCGGCCTTTTTCCGAACAGCAGCCTTCTGCTGAAGCTTCAGGATCATCTTTACCAAAGGGTTTTGAAGGCTGGTGATGTTCATGTCTTGATGAGTTGATTTGTTGATTTGTTGATTTGTTGATTTGTTGATTTGTCATATTCACCATTCACCATTCTCAATTCTCAATTCTTCGTACCGTGTGTGAAGCTCCATCTGTGCCATACAAAAACCAGTGTTGCCAACAGGTAACACACCATGGCAATAAGCATGACCGTCATAAAACCCGCTTCTACAGCAATCAGCGTGGCAAACGAAGTACTGATCACCGATACAGACCCGTTGATACCCCAAGCCCAGGGTATCTGCGTCTGGTCGTATCCAGACAAGTACCGTACACCCAGCGGAAACATCATCCCCTTCATGAATGAGGGAACGCCAATCATAATCAAGCTGATCAGTATCTTCCAGTGCAGGTTCATGGCTATGCTGCCCTGAAGAACTGGTGTCAGGGCAAAGGCATAGGCCACAAGCATCAGCGTAATCAGCGCACCCGTGAAGGCAAGCACTTTCGGAACGGCTTTAAGCCTTTCAGAAAGAAGGCTGCCACCCCCACTGGCAATAAGCATGGTGCTGATTACCGCCGATATGGCATAAACCGGTTGTCCGAAGTACAGAACAAATCGCTGTATCAGGATGATTTCCACAAACATATAGCCTACTCCCAAGGCGGCAAAATACATTAGCGTACCTCTTTTTTTGTATTGGCTCTTCCTGAGCTTGAACAGTGGCAGCAGTATAAACAGAAGGGAAAGAATGGTGCTTTGCACCAGGGTGACCACCACGATCAACAGGCCAAGCTCCAGAAACGGAAGCTGTCCCTGGCCAAATGTTTCAGCCATATGCCTGATATTGCTCAATCTCAGATACTGTGAAAAGTAAGGCTTGTCGTCGGATGCCGGACTGATCATAAATCCATATCCTTCAAAAAAAGCCTCATTCCCTGCAATAATCTCATCCATATATTGAAATAACGACTCATCCTCCAAATGGTTGTACTGCATCCGTTCTCCCGGTTTTAAGCCGGGAAGCAACAAGGGGTCAAAACTCATGTTGTCGGTAAACTCCCTGACCAATGTCTGCTCCCTGTCATTGATGGGACTTCTTTTCAGCACAAAACTAATGGTTCCCCACGACCTGATGGCTGCAATATGGTTTGTGGGATGCTCTACTCCTTTGCTTCTGGCTGTCTCTGTCAGACTGGCCAGAATCTTCAAGCTGGCACGAGAAGGATAATCAAGCCACGTGGTAACCGCAATTACACCATTATCCGACAAATGATCCCACATCAAAGAAAACGCTTCCAGCGTCATGGAGTAGTCTTCCCTTAGGGCGTTGATGCCTGCCGAACCACCGAACGACTCCTGCATCGGCAGAACGATCAGGTCATAGCCACCCCTGCCGTGTTGGTTGCCCGGCAATACCTTATCGCCTCCCGGAGCAGTTCGTTCTTTAGCAGGTTGTGCACCCCCTGAAGCCAGGAAATTCCGGGGCTCCTGCTGATGTAAATGGATGGCCGGATGATGAAACAAATGACCCGACTCTTCGGCAAAGGTGGTTTTCATCAGCTCGATGATACCCCGGTTTTCTATCACAGCGTCGACATGCGTAGCACCCCTCGACAGGGCATGCGACAGGGCACTGCCTGTGCCGGCATTTAATACCAGCACCCGCCCCCGCTTTCCAAGGATATACGGAAGCGCCTGGGTGGTATGGTCATGGATATGCACGGTAGCATGGGGTTGTGGTATCACCCCGTAGAAGTCTCCCCTGACGAACACACTTTTCTTTACCGGCACGGGCTCTGCATACGACAGGCTTAAGGCCGGGGCATACCTTAATGCTGGTGATTCTACCACCTGTATCAGGCCGTGGAGGTTGGGACGGGCGTGTATGATCTCTGCCTCTGGAAGGTTCAGCGTACGTGCCAGGTCTTTGTACTCCGACAGTGGGATGTCAGATGGCCGGAATATCATGATGGTTGCCACGGCCGTGGCCACAAACCCTACTGCAATGTGAGGAATGCGTAATGATCGCGATATGCTTATCATTCCGGCTATAACAGACAGCAAGCCTATGAGCGGGGGCATCTGTTGTGGCAGCAACTTGCCAAACACCAGTAAAAACATGATACCACCCACACCAGACCCCAACAAGTTGGAAAAATACCAGGTACCTATCGCTGAAGCATATTTAATAAAGATGATGCCAATAGCCAAAGCTCCGGCAAAAAATGGTATAAAGAAGATGATGTAGTTGGCCAGAAGCACTGGAAACTGCATCCACTCAACAAACAACAGGTAGGCGTCAAACTCGAAAAGTCCGAATCGGGTAATATGAAAAGCCACCATCATAAACAATCCGCTCACAGTCATCAGCAGTGGAACAAGCCATTCTGACCATAGCAAAAGCCTTTCGCGGTTCAGTGCCAGCAGTGTTCCGCCGGCTCCAAAACCAAGCATGGCAACAGAAATGATCATATAGGCAAAATGATGCCACTGCACCACCGATATCAACTGCATCAACGATAACTGAAAAGCGATGATGGCCGAAGAATGTATGCCCAATGACAGCAACAAGCGTTGATTCATGATCTGCACATTACAGTGGTTCTACAAAGGTGTCGGAATCATTTGCAAAATTTTCAGGGATAATTAGCCTCTTCACTCCCGTGTGAATGGCACAAACCTTACCGGCATCAGACTCCGGGTGGTGGTCCTTTCACCCCGCTTTTCGACCAGCATCAGTTGCTGCACCTGGAAGGGCGATCCGACAGGAATGATCATCTTACCACCATCCTTAAGCTGATCGACCAATGGTGGCGGAATATACTCGGCAGCAGCAGTCACCACAATGGCATCGAAAGGAGCATGTTCCTCCCATCCGTAATAACCATCAGCGATCTTAACATGTACATTGTCGTATTGATCTTCCAGTACTGTTTTCGCTGTGTTACCCAGTTCACTCACGATCTCAATGGTATATACCTGGTCGACGATCTCTGCCAGTACTGCAGCCTGATAGCCTGAGCCTGTACCTATCTCGAGCACCCTATGGCTCGACGATGGGTTGATGATCTCCGTCATATAGGCTACGATATATGGCTGAGAGATGGTTTGCCCAAAACCAATAGGAAGGGGTCTGTCATAATAGGCAAACCGTCGCTGCCCGAACGGCACATAGAGATGTCGCGGCACGGTGCGCATGGCTTGCAGGGTTGACCGGTGTGAGATGCCACGAGCCTGTATCTGACTGGATACCATGTCATGGCGATCCCGTTCAAAAATATCTGACTGTGCTTGCAACACTGTCATTCCTGCAAAGCTTAGCAGGAAAAATAAACATACATATCGTGAAACTAATTTGATCAGAATGGTGTTAACATCATTTTTCATGTGTTTATTTTTTTCCCTTTGACCTTCGACCTTCGACCTTTGACCCCCATGAAAAACAATCATGC
>SKYG01000021.1 GCA_007128045.1 Bacteroidales bacterium
AAAACTGTCTGCAGTTCCTGAACAGTCTGTAAAATACTTTCAGGTTTGTCTTTTTTTCGTTATATTTAGCGGCAAACCAACTGCCGTATCTTATGCCAACAAAAAAAGCACCTCAACACACAAAAAATGAGGTACAAAAACGCCGTACCCTCATACAGACCAGGATCATTGATGATGTGTTTACCGATGCCGTCGACAGTGTTAAACCACGCTTTGAAGTCGATATCGATGCCTATGTGAACCGCCTGTGGGAAGCCAACCCCATCGTGTACGCATTGCTATCCGATGCCACTGACCTGGAACAGGCACGTGAACAGCTATATGCCTACCTGGAACGGTCAGAAAGAAAGATCTTTGATGTAGATAACGACCTGCACATCCTGGAGAAATCCACCGTAAGGGAAAGCATCCGCGTGCTAAAAAGCATCATAGGCCCGGTAAACGAATACCGCACCGGCACTTCTGCCCTGGGGTACCTTTTAAAGCTTGCCAAAGGCAAAACCGACGAAGTGAAGCAGGAAGTATCACCAGGATTCTTGCTTGAGTTTATAAATCTTTTTCGTGGGATAGATGGGCGTTCAAACATCTATTTCGAATCCAAACAGGCAAAAAAAGGTATTCCTGACTTTCTTCAGATGGAAGGACGGAAAGCATCAGAGGCTCGCACAGAGATTCTTAATGAGCTCTCCTCAAACATGAAGAAATACCTCCGCAAATACCCTAGTGGCCTTGAAGAAGAGGTCATCACCTGGAGGAAAGCCAATAAGCGGCGTATATTAAAGTATTTCAATGCCTCTGACCAGGATTGGAACGACTACCAATGGCACCTGAAACATGTAATCCGGGATGCCAAACCATTGCTCGACCTAATTGAATTAACCGAAGAGCAACGGCAGGCAATCAGCCTGGCAGCAGATAACAAAGTCCCGTTTGGCATAACACCCTATTACCTGAGCCTGATGGACAACCAGCTTAATATTGGTTATGATCATGCCGTACGGGCACAGGTAATACCACCACCGGATTATGTAAATCAGATGGTCGAAAACCGGGATAACAGAGGCTTGCAGTTTGATTTTATGGGCGAGCACGATACATCACCTGTAGACCTGGTAACCAGAAGGTACCCAGGCATTGCCATTTTAAAACCCTTTAATACCTGTGCGCAAATATGCGTGTATTGCCAACGCAATTGGGAGATTGATGAGGTGCTGGATCCAAAAGCCATGGCAAAAAGCGAACAAATCCGGTCTGCTCTCAGCTGGATGGACGACAATCCTGCCGTGGGCGACGTGCTGATTACCGGTGGCGACCCCATGGTAATGAAGAACGATACCTTACATATGTTGCTCAAGGAAGTAGCCTCTAAAAAACATGTTTACCGCATCCGTATCGGAACCAGAACTCCCGTTGTACTCCCCCAGCGATGGAGCCAGGAAACGATCGATATCCTGGAATCCTTTGTAGAGTTCGGAAAACGACAGGTAAGCATCATCACCCATTTTGAGCATCCTTACGAGATAACTCCCGAAGCCATGGATGCTGTCAAAAGGATACGTAAAGCAGGTATGATGGTGTATAATCAGGAGGTATATACGGTAGAAAACTCACGGCGTTTTGAATCAGTGAAATTGCGGATGGACCTGAAATCAATCGGTGTTGATCCGTATTACACCTTCAACATGAAAGGAAAAGATGAAACAAAGCAATATATGGTGCCCATTGCAAGAATACTACAGGAACTGAAAGAAGAAGCCCGCCTGCTGCCTGGCCTGGACCGCACCGACGAACCGGTTTTCAATGTACCCAAACTCGGCAAGAACCATCTGAGGGCCTGGCAGGATCATCGCCTCGTAATGATCATGCCCAACGGCGCCAGGGTTTATGAATTTCATCCGTGGGAAAAAAATATTCACCCTGTACCACCATATAACTATATGGACGTGCCAATTTATGACTACCTGGAAGAACTGGCCGCTCGGGGTGAAAATATCAGAGACTACCGTACAATATGGTTTTATTACTGAAAAATTGATCAGTTGATTCGTTGATCTGTTGATTTGTTGATTTGTTGATTTGTTGGTTTGTTGATTTGTTGATTTGTTGATTTGGATTTTGTAGGGGCAACCCTTGTGGTTGCCCATTCTATCCGAAAATTTTAGTATGTTTGCTACGATTATAAAATAGTTACTATGAGTGGACATATTGGGATCAGAAGAGAAGACAAATATTTGATGGAGCGGCGTACACCTCTGACACCATCCCACGTTAAACAACTGGTTGAAAAGCATGGCATAAAAGTCAGCGTTCAATCATCAGGTAAACGAATCTTTTCCGATGAGGAATATGCCAAAGCAGGGGCGCATATCACTGAACACCTGCATGACTGCGATGTGGTATTTGGTGTAAAAGAGATACCCGTGTCAGCCTTCGAACCCGGCAAAACCTATGTCTTCTTCAGCCACGTGATTAAAGGCCAGGCATATAATATGCCCATGCTTAAGCAAATGATGACGCTTGGCTGTAACCTGATCGACTATGAATGCATTTCCGATGACCAGGATAAAAGGCTGATATTCTTTGGGAAGTATGCCGGCTTGGCTGGTATGATCAATGCTCTTTGGAGCCTGGGACAGCGCCTGAAGGAATTTGGCCTGACGAATAACCCTTTTTTACCCATCAGGCAAGCACACCATTATGAATCATTGGAAGAAGCCAAAGCCGAAATATCGGAGGTGGGTCAGATCATCTCCAGAAAAGGCCTCCCTAAAGAACTGTTGCCACTCACCATTGGGTTTACAGGATATGGCAATGTGTCGGTAGGGGCACAGGAAATTGCCAGCCTGCTTCCAACCATGGAAATCACCCCAAAACAATTGCTCAGCCTGAAGCGAAATGCGGCTCTCCCTGGCAATATCATGTATAAAGTAGTATTCAGAGAAGAACACCTTGTTCGTAAAAAGGCCACTGAGAATGGCTGTGGCTGTGGCTGTGGGGCTGACCATGCCCTGACGGGCGGAAATAAAGAGGCGTTTGACCTGCAGCATTACTATCAGAATCCGGATAACTACGAGAATGATTTCGAGCAATACCTCCCCCATCTGTCTGTTCTGATGAACTGTATGTACTGGGATCAACGGTATCCGCGGCTCCTGACAAAAGAGTTTAGCCGGAAATTATGCAAAGATGGTCACCCAACGCTTACCGTGATCGGAGATATAACCTGCGACCCCGATGGCTCCATAGAGATCACCCATAAAGGCACGGAAATTGAAGATCCCGTTTTTTTATATAATCCAGATTCAGATAAAGCAACAATGGGTTTCAAAGGCCATGGGATACTTGTTATGGCCGTAGATATCCTCCCCAGTGAATTACCAAGAGATGCCTCTAAGGAGTTTGCCAACGCCTTGTTTCCTTTTGTAAAAGCTATCGCCAATGCCGACTTCGGGAAAGGGTATGATGACCTGCATCTTCCTCAAGCCATAAAAAAAGCCCTCATTCTACACAAAGGAACCCTCACCCCCAAGTTTGAATATATTTTTGGATACTTGTAGTCATTGAAGGACAGGCCAAGTCCTGTCCCTACAGCGATTCAACAAATCAACACGGACAGGTCCAGCCCTGTCCCTACAACAACTCAACATATATT
>SKYG01000314.1 GCA_007128045.1 Bacteroidales bacterium
CTTCGCCGCCACATCAGGCGAGCGCTGAAACCGTTCAGTATGCTGTTTTCATTCTTTGTGCAACCCACCGGAATAGCGCCCGTTCCAAATAGCGATGATTCGCCCAACCCTGGAAGTTTCCCACCTGCTGCCCAAATGAAACCATCACTGAATTTTACCCGGTACTCCATTGTAGCCTCCTCTGCATCAGGAAATGTTTTGTCGAACAAAAAGCCACAGCGCCTTCCACTTGCAACATTGGCAGGGAAATGCGCTCTCAGTGCACCTTCACCAACCTTGGTTATATGAGGCCAAACAGCCGGGTTGAGACCGCGAATTTCTCCGGCCACCCTTGAATTGATCCCGTCAAAATCATTTCTTGCCATTGGCTCAGTATAATTCTGCAGTAAACCGGGGTAATGATTAAAATCAACATGAATAACGAGGCTATCAGAATAAACAGGATGCAAAACACCCACATACAATAAAATAAATACTACAAGCTTAGTTTTCATGATCACTCCCTTCTACATTTTATTGGATGTGTTCCTTAAGTAAAAAATTGCTGCTTGCCTGATTAAATTTGACCGTCACCACCATTATTTCCAATCTTCAATATCATAAGCGGACTCAAAGGTCCATCAGGTATTACTGCAGGAGCAAATCTTCCATGGCTTGGACGCATTGATTCCCATTTTAAAACATATTGAGTTTGTTCGTCTGGCGCCCTGCCATTATCAAATCTGAGGCGAACGGACATTTCCGGGTCATCGGTGATCCTGTCGTAAATATTATCAGGATACGCTGCATGAATGATCACATCTTTATCAACATGACTTAAGGTTTCAGTATCAATAATATAACGGCCAGAACCCCCTGTTTCAGTCTCCCAGTCAATGGCCAGATAGCCTTCATCGGAGAACCCGGCAAAACCAAAACTACCGCCAATTGTCATGCGCTCATCAGATCCGGCTGGTGGGTGTAGGAACTTCCACCTGAAATTCCAATCACTGATTTTTTTTGAGAGCCACTGTCCGTCATCAAACTTCGCCAGATATAGTTGGGTCAACCCATTCTCATCGTATTTTACATACCCGATAACAGGTTCATCTTTTGGGGTAAGAATGATTTGGTAGCGACTGTTATGCATGCCACCCTTTGATGGTGTTCCATCAACAATCAATCGTTCATCATCAGGACGAAAAGGAAGAGAGACGCTTTCGCCGGCAGCATTTTTCCAATTGATCAGATCGGGAGTTGTGGCATAACATATCTGATGGCTGGTCTCTACATGGGTTGTCCAGCGCCACATCCAGATAAAGTGAAAATTTCCTGATGTGTCTCTAACAAAACTGTGATAGGCAGCCCTGTCATCATTCTCTTCTATTCCTTCAAATAAAGGGTCTTTCAAATATCGTTCCCATGTCTCAGATTCAGGGATAAAACGATTTACAAGGATATTCCCATTTCCGCAGGTTCCTGACCTGTAAGAAAAAAGCAAATCACCTTCCTGGTTATAAAAAAACCTTGGATAGGTAACGCCTTCTTCATTGATGCCTATCATCTCATTTACTTCCACCATAGTGGTTACGTCAAATGGTTTTTCGCTCCGGAAATATACCAATGGATCGACATGCATATTTCCTGACACGTGTATATATCCGTGTGAATCAATTGCCATGGCCACAGAATTATGTGAATCCCATCGTAATTTGTTCGGAAGTGTTGTCCTTTGCCATACTTCACTCCCCAATAACCGGGAAGCAACCGTCATCATTCTATCCCGATCATAATAAGCAACAAACTGCTGGTCATTCACTGTTTGAAGCGCGAACCACACCCTGTTGGCGGCCCATACAGAGTCGACAAAAACTTCCTTTACAATTTTCTTTTCGCTTTTTGTACTACCATTACCATTTTTGCCAGGTGTTTGATTACAGGCAGATAATACCAATATGAATAAAATAAATGACAGAGGTATCCATTTTGTGCAAATCATCATCGTAGTGTTTAAATAACAAACTAATAATTAAGAATGGGATGCTATAACCAGCACCCCATTCTTTCACCAATTACACAATTAACAACATGAAGACAAAAAAAAGTTTTTTTAGTATGATAACTCCTACCATCCAGGGTTTTGGCCTAGATTGGGGTTTTCGGACAATGCATTCAGTGGCAATGGCCAAAGATAGTGTTTATTGGGGTCAAACTTGGGCTCGAATACAGTGCCTTTATGGACATCAATGTATGGAACCATTTCTCCGGTTACAGTGTGAGGAACCTCGGTTGCTTTCACTGTTGCACCTGGAAATCTATTTTGTGCAGTTTCATCCCATCTTATTCCCATTAAAGGCTTGCCTAAATATTTACCCTGTGCCCACCTTCTCAGGTCATTGTACCTGTGTCCTTCTAAGAACAGTTCGATCCTACGTTCACGTCTTATTTCGATAATCAAGGCAGATACACCATCATTGGCGTAACGAGGATCCATGGGTGGATTCAAATCCAGATGAGGCATAGCAGCCCTGTCGCGTAAAAGATTGATACTAATGTCCAGGTCCCCCTGAGTGATCGTACCCAGTTCAGCTTTTGCTTCAGCATAGGTAAGCAATACTTCGCCCAACCTTAGTGTGGGAGATGAAGCACCATGATAATGTCTGGCAGTTAATTCATCTTCAGCATTCCAGTGTTTTACTACATGATACCCGGTATTTGAGCTGTTTCGGCCAGGGATTGATTGCCCTTGGAGCTTAGGATATATAGCATCGGGATCATTAGCATAGTTTAACAGTTCCTTATCTTCCATGCTGAACACACATTGCCTGAGCCTTGGATCGCGATTCACAAACACGTCTTCAAAAGACTCATCACCCTCATAAAGAGGAGAAAGGGTGATGGGCAAACCATCTTCACAGAGAAAATCTTCAACAAAACTTCTTGTTGCCCCACCATTGTAATTCCAAAACAACCTTGACCAGAAGCCCGTATTAACTTCCGGTTCATGTTTTCTCCAATAAATAACTTCAGGATTATTTTCGTGACCAGTATATAATTGCCAGTGCGCATGCCTGTAGTCTAAATGTGGATTGCCTGTATTCCAAAGTGAGAATCCGCCTTCATCCATTACCTGTTTGGCAGCATCGGCGCTTTGTTGCAGCCAGAAGTCAGGATTGGAGCCACCATGGTACTTTCTCCAGGTACCCTCGAACAAACAGATTCTGGCTTTTACAGTCAGGGCAGCCCATTTGTGAATCCTTCCCGGATTCGCACCATCTCCCCAGTTTGCAGGAAGATGTTCAATCGCATAATCCAGATCTTCCAGGACTTTCTCCATTACAAATTCACGATCGTCGCGTGTGCCATATAACTCTTCAGAGTCTATATTGAGCACCTTCTCTATCCATTGAACATCGCCAAATTTTGAAACTTTTTCGGCATAAAACCAACCCCTGAATAACCGGGCTTCTCCTTTATACCGGTTAATAATTTCCTGAGATATATCAGCCCTGTCATAGTTTGCCAAACCAAAATTGATTCTCCGAATCAGGTCCCAACCCAGCCAACCACCAGCACGGGAATTGTTTTGTACAAAATGGTTCCCTGTACTAACTTCATACCACAACTGAGCACGGTTATGTGTGGCACCCAGATTGTCACTCATTTGGTCCATGTACCAGAGACCTTCATCAAAGTTAAGTCCGCCTCCCTTGCCCATTCCAATCATAATGGGATAATTTCTATCATTGCGAATTAATTCGTATAAGCTGTTGTTATAGTTCCTTAATTCTGCTTCAGTATTCCAGTATGTCTCGCTACTGAGCTGATCTAACGGATACCTTTCAAGAAAATCATCATTGCAACTTCCCACAATGAGTAGTGCAAATATAATGCTACTGTATTTTAATAGTATATTTTTCATTATAATTAGGTATTATATGTTTACAATAATTCCAAATGAGTAAGTCCTCATAAGCGGAAAATCCATCCTTTGATTGAATATATATTCAGGATCCAGTGGTTTGCGGATTTGTGAGTACTCCCAAAGGTTTTGTCCAGAGGCATAAATTCTGACACCATTCATGCCAATTCTGCTCGTTATAGAATGTGGTAAATTATAGCTTAACGTAAGACTTTTCAGCCGGACATAAGCAGCATTTTGCAGAAATCTGGTTTGTGTGTGCCAGTTCTTATCGCCCGTTTGCATCTCAGGAAAGTATGCATCACGATTATCAGGTGTCCATGAATCCCTCACCCATGCTTTATCTGCAGCATAGGCACGCCAAGGATAAAACCATGTCCAATTAGCACTTCCTGGTGAATAATCTCTTTTTCCGACCCCCTGGAAAAATAGTGAAAGTCCAAAGTTTTTGTAATTCATCCCGGCATTCATTCCAAAGGAGTACCTGGGATTTTCATTTCCAATAATCCTTCTGTCGCCGGGATCATCCAATGTATTATTACCAGCTGTAATTTCACCATCATCATTCAGATCAGCAAACCGAATATCGCCGGCACGCCAGCCTACTCCAAGCTGACCCTGACTGGGTGCTTCATCTACCTCCTCATTTGTTTGGAAAATACCAACCGTTTCATATCCCCAGATTTCACCAAGTATCTGCCCGACATAATAGTCGTTTAGTGATCCGGTTGGGTTATCATATTTTGTGATCTCAGAAACCCAGTCTGACAGCACAAAGGAAAAGTCGTAGTTAAAATCGCTGGTAACCCTGTCACGCCATCTAATTGATAACTCCCACCCCTTGGTCATCAGGTCTGCTGCATTCTCATCCGGGGCTGCTGCACCAAGTATGGTAGGATAACTCTTTCTCATTAACATGTCTTTCGTTTCTCTGGTATACATATCAAATGTCGCATTCAATCTATAATCAAGTAAGGTGAGGTCAAGTCCGAGATTCTGGCTAACAACTGATTCCCAGGTTAGATCAGGACTTATCAAGCCAGGCATTCTCACAACTGGAATTCTACCGGATGATAATGGTATAGGCGTTTCTGTTACATTCATTGAGGCAATATAGGGATAGAAGCGATTGCCCAATAACTGGTTACCAAGCGTACCATAAGACGCCCTGATTTTAATGTCGTCAAAGATATGGGAAACTCCGAACATGAAACTCTCAGCGGAAATACGCCATGCAGCAGAAAAAGACGGAAAGAATCCAAACCGGTCATCGGTACCAAAGCGGGAGGTACCGTCATAACGGCCATTTGCCTCGAAAAGATACTTACCATCATATATATAATTTAACCGGTAGAAGGCTCCCCGTAAAGCTACATGGTCTTTTCCCCCGGTTATTGATTGAATGCCCGTTGTTGCTCCTATATCGACAACAGTGGATGATACTGGTTCATATGCCCGTCCGCTTATATGGGTTCTCCGACCCCATTCCTGGTTAAAACCAACCATAGCCTTAACATAATGACGATTATAATCGGCAATTTCATATTCGCCAAACATATTAAAAACATAATACTGGTGATAGTCCCTTCGGACATCAACGATGTTATCTCCATGGGTATTGAATTGAGGGCCATCTTCAAAATTACCGCTCAATAACTGATATTGTGGGTCGGCAGCTTCCGCCTCTCTTTTGAACATGTTATAAGAAAAATCCGATCTGATCCTTACTCTATTTATGGGATTAATAGTAATACCTGTTTTTAACCAGGTATCGGTATTCTGCCATTTATCTCTGCCTCCCTTCTCTACCCAAGCAGGAAGAGCATGTGGCTGATCCCAGTATTCCCCTTCAAGCTCAGGATATTCCTCCAAATAAGGAACCCGGTATGATCTTATTGGTTCTATACGGAAAATAGTCCAGGTTTGATCATTATAAGGTTTGTCAGAGACCTGTGAGTTTAGGGTTATCTGCTGGTCAATATTTAACCAGTCGGTTATATCGAGATCTCCTTTCATCAGCACATTATACCTCTTAAAATTATGATTTTTGTCTGGGATGTCAAGCCATCCGTCAGTGTTTAAGTAGCCAAACGAAGAATAATAACGTGCCCTGTCTGTAACCCCATTAATGGACAGATCATACTTTTGCTGGGGTGAAACAGACATCAAAACATCGTCCTGCAAATTGGTAGCTGCATAATTATTAAAACTACCTTCGTAGATTTCGTATGGCGGATTGTTATCCGGATCATCCCAGTACCTCTTCAGTCTCTCCATATAATCAGGGCTATACACGGGTTGTTGACCTTCACGTTCTTCTACCTGATTGCGCAACAATGCAAACTCATATCCATTAGTAATGGGTTCCATATGAAAGATGGGCACATCAAATGCATGTTCGGCGCTGAAACGAACATTCATCCCGTCCGTTGTTCCTCTTTTTGTTTCGACCATGATTACACCAAAAGCGGCCCTGGCTCCATAAATGGCTCCAGCTGCAGCATCTTTTAACACGGTAATGCTTTCAATGTCACTTGGATTCACACGGTTAAGATCCATGGGAACACCATCCACAAGAACCAGTGGTTCACCACCTGTAATGGATTCGAATCCGCGAACATTCAAATCCGTACTCCTGGTAGGGTCACCACTATAGACTGTCACGTTAAGGTTTGGAATAAGACCCTGAAGTCCTTCCCCAACACTGGTAATGGGGCGATTCTCAAATCGCTCCGAAGTAACCATATCAACTGCCCCCGTCAGGTTGGCCCTGACCTGACTGCCATATCCAACCACAACTACCTCGTCAAGCCCGTAAGCTTCTGGTTCCATGGTAACTCTGTAGGTCGTTTCTGCACTTAAGGGTATCTCAACCCTTCTCATACCTACAAAAGTAAACACAAGGAAATCAGCAGTGACAGGTACATTTAACCCAAAACCTCCATCTATGTCGGTCACAGTGCCAATGGTGGTACCACGCACCATGACCGTAACACCAGGAAGAGTTTCACCTCTGGCATCTGTTACTGTTCCTGATATTGTTCTGTCTTGTGCATACACCATGCTGGAATAAAGCATAGACAACAACAATGTCATACAAAATAATAAGAATCCTTTTTTCATAAGACTTGTAGATTTTGTTAATAATTTAGATCATTAATTTAGCCACATTAAATAAAAACGTTTTTCTTGCCAAACCTTATTAAAACTCATCAAATTAAGTTTGACATGGTAAACTTAGAACAATAAAAAATTGTTAAGTAATCATAATAGATCAATTTATTGCACAACACTGTCAAATGTGAACGAATATATCATAATGGGATTATGGTTAAATAATAAATTCCGGAGCTACAAAATCGAATATTTATTTCCAGTGAGCAATGATCATGGTATTGTCGATAGTTTATCTTTTTGTTGAGGTTACTACCCTCTATTCATGGCCGAATGAAAATGAATCAAAGCGTAGCGATCCGGGTTTTAATGAGCCAAACTCAAAACGGAGGTCTTCCACGTTTTTCAAATCCTCGAAATCATGCGTAACCGTGATAAATTTATTTATCCCCCCTGTATATGGAATAGGTATCACTGCCAATAAAATTCCCACAGAGCTATTGTCAAAGATTGACAGAGAAGATCCACCAACTTGATCATTAGCAATGTTCAATTGTATAGACTTCTGTTCTGAAAGATGATGAATATTCGGGAATATCAACAAGGCATTTTCGCCAGAATTACATAACGCAAAATTGTTTCCCGGCAATTCCACTTTATCAAAACCTTCAGCCTTAAAATAATCTTCAGCCTCAATGACAGACTGTCTGGAATCATATTCACCAACCCCGATGCCATCAACCCGGATCGGTGCAATCTCACCATTGTCTTTATAATGCACATAACTTATAAAGGTATCCCTGAATCGGCGGTTACCTGTCTGGCTGATGTCGCAATAGGCAAAATACCATTGATTGTGCCACTCGAAAAAAGAACCATGCCGTCCCTGTAGAAAACCGTAGGGCCAGGTGGGTTCAGCATAACCGGGAGCAAAGCTTTTTTCGTTCATTATAGTTCCGACATAATCATAGGGTCCGTATAAATTATCGGACATCGCATAAAATGCTCCCCATGAAAGATAATACTTGCCATTGTACTTGTGTACAAAAGGCTTATCATCAGTGGGTTCTTCTGTATTTGTTCCGTCCTGATTATAAGGGCCCCGTGGATTGTGGATAATGATTCGCCGTGGTGTTTCTGCCAAACTGATCATATCATGATTGAGCCGGGCAATGTAAAAATCCCAAACGCCAAAAATGATATAGTGTTCACCGTCATCATCCAGATAAACTGCCGGATCATACGAGTGCGTGGAAGTAAGTCCAGCAGGGAGTAATGGTTCCCCAAGAACGTCCTCCCAGGGACCTATGGGGGAATCCCCAACAACCACACCGGTTTGCCGGTTTTGTTCAGAAAAATAAAAATAATATTTACCATCACGGTAAGCCGCATCGGTAGCCCAGCACTGATCGTAGGGCCTGCCAATATAGGTATCTTCAGGTTTCAGAATACTTTCCAAGGTCCAGTTCACAAGATCATCGGAAGACCAAACTCCCCATTCGTCCATAGCGAAGCGTGTATTTTCTATAGACCTGTCGTGGGTAGCATACAAATAAGCCCTCCCTTCAAAAATATGAATATGCGGATCATTGACTCCCTTGTTGGGGATTATAGGGTTTCCTGCGTATATAGCACATGAAAGCACCATCATCATGATCAGAAAGCACGTTTTCAATATCATGTCTTTTATATTTTAATTGCCTGATAATTTAATCACTTCACTGCCAGCCAGCAAGAAAGCTCCTGTTCCATAGTTTTGCCAGCTGTCTTTATTGGCAGGCACAGGTGAGTCACCGATGTTTTGCACCCATCCAACCATTCCATCGTCATGCTGGCATTTGCGCAAGGCTTTCCAGGCTTTTATTACTGCGGGCTTATATTCCTCTTCATTGAGTATTCCATTGTTTATTCCCCATGCCAGAGCAAAGGTAAAAAAGCCGCTCCCGCTCACTTCGCCATGTTCAAAACCATCGGGATTCAACAAGCTAACCCTCCACAGTCCGTCATCTGGTTGTATGTCTTTTATACGGCTTGCCATGGTTACAAAAAGTTCTTCATAAAATGAGTACTGCTTATAATCTTTGGGCAGATCTTCCAGCAATAAGGCCAGACCACCTAACACCCAACCATTGCCACGCGACCAGAATATTTTTTCTCCATTTTCTTCCAGGCGATCACTCTCACCACCTGTAACTTTAAACCTTACATCACGTGCAAACAATGATTCTTCATGATCAAAGAGAAGGTCATAGGTTTCGCGAAAATAACCATGCATTGCATCGAGGTATTCCATCTGTCCGGTTTGCTGTGCATAATAAGCAATTACAGGAGGAGCCATAAAAAGGGCATCGCACCACCACCATAAAATTTGCCTTACCGGGTCATTTCCTTCTTTCCACGCATGAGGTTCAAACAAGTGCGCATCAAGCCAGTTTTTAGTGGGTTCGAGATCAACGAGCCCCCTTCGGGTTGTATGAACAAAAAGATATGCATACGAGATTGCGATATCATCGGCATGGTATGTACGTACGTAAGGTTTCCACTCGTTTCTGTAACCCATGGTTCTCAGAGCGGCCAAAAAAATCGGATCCTGGGTTGCCTGGTAAGCTTTTGTTACCCCAATGTAATAAGCTCCATTTGTCCAGTCGGTAGGGGCCACTGCAAAAATCGGATGTTGTTCCTGCCATTGCATGGCTTTCACCATAGCTTCTTTATCTGTCCATACATTTTCATCTGAATCATTACTGCAAGAGCTAAATGCCAATGAAATGACAGCAATAATTGAAAATAAATTTAAAAAACGATTCATAATTTTGCTTTTTTTTTATTAAATGATAATTAGCGTTTATTAAAAACCCTCCGTGCTTTGGGGGGTAAGCATTAAGGATCGGCATATTCAATAATCATTTGATTCAATTTATTGCGCAAGGCAATTAAAGTGCCTTGATGTTGCGGATATCCTGAAAGGTTATTGATCTCTTTGGGATCATCAGGAAGATAATATAGCTCCTCAAATGACTGATCATTAACATACCGGAAGTATTTCCATTGATTGGTTCTTACCCCTTCGCTCGGGGGTATGTGTTCAAACTCCCATAAATGCTCAATTAATACAGTATCTCTCTGTAAAGTAGCATTAATGCCTGAAACCAGAGACACCAGACTTCTTCCATGGTAACTTTCCGGAACGGGGATCCCGGCATAATCCAGAATAGTAGCAGGAATATCAATATTTAAAGCCATGACGTCATTATCTTCTGGGCTGCTTACCCTGGGATCATAAATAATCAGTGGTACCCGCAAAGAATTGTCGTACATCAGCCATTTGCCGGCCAGTTGACGTTCGCCTGTAAAATAGCCATTATCTCCCATGAAGATAATAATGGTATTGTTATCTAACCCCTTCTCTTTGAGTTTATTTCTGATTTTGGCAATCTCAAGATCAATATCATAAATCATGCGGTAATACCCCTTCATGCTATGCTGATACTTCTCCGGAGTATCATAACGCCAGCCCCAACGTACGCGATTGAACCCTTCCCGGACAAATTCAGGTTGCTGATAAAAATATCGATCATCTGCAATGTCGGGATCTGGAATATCCATATCGCGGTAGAGATGATCTGATTTATCTGTCCAGAAATATTGCAGGGGTGCCCTGTCATGAGCATGGGGTGCACTAAAACTTAGTGAAAGGCAGAAAGGTTGGTCGTCGGGCACCTTGTCAAGAAACTCAAGTGCCTGATGGCCTGTATACCGGGTCAGATGAACTGTATCGTTATCAATGGTTTTATAAAAAAACCCACGATAATCATTGAATCTATTGTTTCTGTCATAATCATCAATAACATCAAACAACTGACTCTTATCAGAATATCTAACGCCAAACTTTCCAAAGAAACCGGTGTAATATCCAGCTTCGTTTAACAACTTTGGATACGACACATTCATAAACTCTTTTCTGATCTCGTTAGGTCCAAAAGTATATTTGTGTGTTCGTTCATATAACCCGCTAAAAATACTTGCGCGGCTGGCAGAACATATGGGTGAAGTAACTAAACCAAAGCTAAAATTAACACCTTCATTGGCCAACTTATCCATTTCAGGGGTATGAATAACCGGATTTCCGGCATATCCCAGGGCATCCCATCTCTGGTCGTCAGTCAGGATAAAAATAATATTAGGACGTTCTTCATTATCCCGTTCCGGAAATTCCGGATTAACCATACCTGTAGCCAATGCAGCATTTAGCAAGGCTGGAGCAAGCATGAAGCTATTATTAAAAATTCTCATATAATAAATAATTCCCGTTTTTAAAGAATGGTGCAATTCAATTGATGTAACTTCAGATTCTGTTAGAATGAATGTACCCTGATCTCCAGTTTATTGACCCCCGGTTCGAGCCGGATAGATTCAAACCCTGGATTTACCGCAACACCATTAAGTACCACCACCTGACTGATATCAGTCTGATAAAAAAACTCAGCTACTACATTGCCCGGTAATGTAATCTCATAGGTTTGCAGGCGATCGCTTACATACTGATAGTTTCCTATTATCTGGCCTTTAATGGTTGGTACTACTATGGAGCTATGCTTCAAACTTGCAAGCTGAGGCTTTATGGAAACCAATTCAAAACCAGGCGTTGCCGGCATAATTCCCCACATTTTACGGGGTATTATATTGGCAGGGGCTGCCCCCCATGCATGGTTCCAATCGGCATTTGATTTGTACTTCATATCCCATGCTTCCATGGTAATGGTGGAGCCAACTTGTATCATGTTGTACCAGCTACGGTCATGTGTGGCAGTCATTAACTCCAGGGCATACTCAGCCTCTCCTGCCTTATACAAAGCCTCCATCAGGTACTGTGCGCCATAAACGCTACATGCCATACCCCTGCTTTTGACGTGTTCTACCACGCTCTTTTTACGCGATTCAGGAACAACATCAAAAGCCAGCAGTATCATGTTGGCATGTAAGGAGGCATGATCGGTGCCTACTCCATCTACATAATAGCCTCTTTCTTCATCGAAGAGTTTATCATTAATAGATTTCTTAACCCTGGCGGCTCTGAATCTAAAATCAAGGGCTTCGTCAGGCTTGTCTAATAATTCGGCAAACCTGGCCATTATTCTCATGTTGTGATAATAAAAACCATTTACCACGGTATTGATCGGTTTGAACACATACCCGTCACGTTCACCAGGATGTGGTCCGTGTCCACCAAAATTTTCGGCTGCCGGTGGCCAGTCCACAATATCCCTCAGGCGTTGGCTGGTGTCTGGGAAGCCTAGTTTTTCCATTAACTCCGCATTGTGATTTGGATGATCGGTGCTAATAAAACCTCCTTCGACTTCAAGGTCCATCAAGGTTTTATATTTTAATCGTTCATAAAAGGTTTCTATCAAACTGGTGTTACCGGTATACATGTAGTCCTGATACATTAACATGGCAACATGCAACTGCCATTCGGTGGGCCATGTAGGCCTGCTGTCAAAGAAGTACTCGATAGTTTTCCGGCCGATGGCATATTCATTGTCTACCCCATAGTGCGACAACTGATTGATATAAGCATCTGCTTCATAGGGTATTCTCTCCCTGTCGCCATCCACATAATAGCCTGCAAAAGTGGTAGCCTTCATTGAATACTTACACAGATCCCAAACCTGGTTGAGTATGTCATTAGAACTGTCAAACGAACTTGATTCTTCATCGAAATAATTGAAATAGGCTTCTTGCTGCAAGTTTGCAGGCTCAATCATTTTTGATGCACCTTCGATTTCTACGTAGCGAAATGGCATGATAACCGGAAAAGAATCAGGCATCGAAACCGCTATATTCTCTGTGTTTCTTTTGTCAGGAACCAATTCTATCTGGTAGTCTGTTTTCCCGGGGATTACTTCAAGCGTAACTTCCTGATAACGGATAAGCCCTGGCGGATCTCTATCGACCCTTCCGTTTGTTTCCTTTTCACCCAAACGAATGGTCAGGGTTTCAGCCTCTGATACCTCATGTTTTACGTTTAAAGTGGCAAAAGCTGCTTTGCCAAAGTCATAGAAGTAGCTGCCATCTGCAAGTTCCTTATGTGACACCGGGTTAATCAGCTCGACTGTGAAATAATTTTGCGTGATTGGGCTATTATCAAACGTACCGGTAACAAACCTTTGTGGTTCGGAATACTCTGATATGCGATTGTCTTTATCAAA
>SKYG01000030.1 GCA_007128045.1 Bacteroidales bacterium
ATTCTCGATGCGCCGATGACACTAACCGGCGGTGGCACCAGGACCAACTTGACCTGGAGCAGCGACAAGCCATCAGTTTTACCGGGCCTGACTATCGAAGGTGACTGGGAACTGTCATGGAGTGATAACAACTTTATATCAGAATACACCTATAGCTACCGTTCGGAAATGACCCACGAAGGTTGGGTATATACCACTGTAAGCAAAAAAATAGCAGGCACGGTCTCTGCCGACCACAACATGATCGAGTCTATCCATGCCCTGGAAACATCCACAAACACCACAGGAACCTTCATCAGCCATAAAGAGATCATTGCAAGCAATATCCCAGTCAACCAACATGTGCCTGGGGTGGCATTGATTGGCGAAACATCCGGCAGTGGGGTGCAACCAAGTGTGTCAAAAGTGATTTACGACAGGGAGTGGCATGATGAAGAAGGCCTCGTCGATGAATCGAGTATAGAATCAATCAACTGGTCAGCACCATCTGTGAAACTGCATGTCACGTTCATGACACCTACCTGGTAAAACTGGGTGGTTGCCAGGGTGATTTTCTGGTAGACTGGGATATTAGCGCTGAGCATCAGTAAATTAGCGCTGAGGCTCCAGCACAGAGTGATTAGCACTGAGAAATAAGCGCTGAGAATTGAGTGTTATAGAAACTACAAAAAAAGTTACAAATGACTATCAAACTGAAACCTTTAACCCACTTTGTCCGACATAGAGGTCTTACAACGATTCTTATTTTAGTATGTTCGTTTCTTACAGGACAGGCACAATCTCCACCCGGCTCCATCACCGACAGCTACAGCCGTGCCATGGTAAACGGGCAAAGCATGGTGGGCGGACTGGCGGGTAGTGTTACGGGGGGTGTTCAGGTGTTACGAACCTACAGCACCGGTATGGTCAGAGGTGGTACCGAAGGCATCGGCGGGCTCATAGGCGGCCAGACAGGCCAGACAGATGTGTCAGCAAGCTATTGGGACATGGAGTCTTCGGGGCTTGAACAAAGCGCAGCCGGACAAGGAAGAACCACACCACAGATGATCGATGGACAAGCCCACAACACCTACCAGGGATGGGACTTCACCCAGGTATGGCACCTCGATACAGAAACACGCAACAGCGGATACCCATACCTGAAACAGTCGCCACCAGTCACGTATATCCTGCAGCTCCAGACAAACATCCCGGAGGCAGGAACAGTTGCCGGAGCCGGACAATACGGACAGGGCACCACTGTAAGCCTAAAGGCAACAGCTAACCAGGGCTTCTCATTTGTGAACTGGCGCGATAGCGGCAACCAGGAAGTCTCATCCAATGAAACCTTCGATTTTACCATGCCGGCAGAGCATGTCAGTATCACCGCTCAATTCACAGGGCCAACAAGTATTTCAGATAAGGATTTGTTCCAGCCATTGGTCTATCCAAACCCTTTCGGAAACACACTGTATATCAACCCCGGCAGCAGCTTCCACGACGTGTCCTTTTACAATGTGTTCGGACAAAAAGTATTGGTCGTGGCCCTGGATGGAAGCCCGGCGGCAATAGATACCAAATCCCTCTCCACAGGATTATACCTGATGGTTTTTCAAGGAATAGATGGTGCTATGACAGCAAAAAAAGTGATCCGGCAATAAGAAGCTCCCTCTTTCGGATGAGATGACAGCCAAACTGGATTATTAAGGCCAGGTTGCAAATGCATAAAAATATTCTTTTTGGGGATAGTTTTGTATTCATCGCCATAATTCTGTACTTTTAATCTTTCTCCATGACAGTAGGATTCAGTAACTAAACCCATTGGCTTATGAAACCGATTTTGCCTGTTATTCTGTCTGCGCTTGTTGCAATTGCCGGATGCACCATTCAGAGCCCTTCCGAAAAAGAGACTCCAAACCTTGCCCAGGCATTGATGTCTGCAACCTGGATAGACCTATCCCATGATTTTGATGAAGATGCAGTGTATTGGCCAACCAATGTACCCTTTAAAAAAGACACGTCGTTTTACGGCATCAACGACAAAGGGTTCTTTTATGCCTCATTTATCTTTACTGCCGAAGAACATGGAGGCACCCACTTCGATGCGCCCCTGCATTTTAACGGCGACGGGAAAACCGTAGAACAAATCCCTCTGGAACAGCTTATGGGACCAGGTGTAGTGGTCGATGTGTCGGAAAAAGCCCTGGCCAACAGGGACTATCTGATCAGCGCAGAAGACCTTTTAGCCTGGGAGAACCTCTATGGACAAATCCCTGATGGCGCCATTCTGTTGCTACATACCGGATATGCACAGTTCTGGCCAGACCCCCTGACCTATACCGGCACCACGCTGAAAGGACCTGAGGCTGTGGCTCATCTTCGGTTTCCGGGCTTGTCGCCCGAAGCGGCACAATGGCTGGTCGACAACCGAGACATCAGCGCCGTTGGCCTGGACACACCCAGTATCGACTACGGGCAGTCGACAGAGTTTATGGCCCACCGGATTTTGCTGGGACATCAGCTCACGGTGTACGAAAACCTTAACAAGCTGGATCAGCTCCCTCCTTCCGGCAGCTTCATCATCGCCCTGCCCATGAAGATCAAAGGAGGCAGCGGCGCTCCCCTGCGCATCATTGCCATGACACAATAACGTTTTTCTCTGTTTTTTCCCTTCGACCTTTGACTTTCGACCTTCGACCTTCGACCTATGACCTATGACCTTTGACTGTTCGACTTAAATTGCAACGATATGACAAGATTTTTAACCGACATCTGGCAGGAAACACTCCAGTATTACGATGGCCTGGTGGCCTTTGCCCCAAAGCTCATCATGGCCTTGTTACTAGTGATCGCTGTATGGTTCATCTCCCGTAAGATCAGAAATCTTTTCAGAAACCGGCTGAGAAACCGCATGGAAGACCCACTACTGGCTGATTTCTTATCAACCATGATCCGCTCGGTCATTATTATCGTGGGATGGCTCTTTGCCTTTAAGATACTGGGGCTTGGCGGCATCACCGCCAGCATCCTCGCCGGAGCAGGTATTACGGCCTTTATCATCGGCTTTGCCCTTCGCGACATTGGAGAGAACTTTCTCGCCGGTATCATCATGGCCTTCAAACGGCCTTTTAGAATCGGCGATTTTGTGGAGACCACAGGCATCAGGGGACGGGTGCTGGCACTTAACATTAGAGACACCCAGCTAAAAACCCCCGACGGCAAGGATGTCTACATCCCCAATGCCAACATCATCAAAAACCCGCTGATCAACTTTACCATCGACGGATTTCTTCGCTACGACTTCGTTGTAGGCCTGCCCGCAACATCAGACTACAACAAAACCATGGAGGAGATATTCAACGCCGTGATCCAGGTAAAAGGCGTGCTGAAGAACCGCAGAAAAACCACCGTACACATCACAGGCATCTCACCCGGCAAAGTCGATGTAACAGTAAGCTTCTGGGTAGACACCTTTGTAACCAAAGACAGCGCCGAAAAGATAAGGTCGGAGGTCATTAACGTTGTGCAGAAGGTGGTGGAAGAGTGATATAGTTTAAAGTTTAAGGCCTGTCTCTCGCTTCGCTCGAGACACCCTACCTCTTCAGGAGGATTGCACATCCCGCCATCACCGGAGTCCTGGAGATGCAGGATATCTCACCCCGCTTCA
>SKYG01000003.1 GCA_007128045.1 Bacteroidales bacterium
AAGGTGATGAATACGATACCCCGGCTGCGTGAAATACGGTCAATTTCTTTGTTTGGCCTTTCAGTTGTCACCATGATTTTTGATGATCAGGTAGACGACTTCACAGCACAACAACAGGTAGCCAGCCGCTTACTAAATGTAAACCTGCCAGAAGGAGCCGACGTGGAAATAGAACCGCCTTCAGGTGCCACTGGAGAGATCCTTCGATATGTCATTCAAAGTGATACACGCGATATTAAAGAACTTGCAGCTATACAGGAGTGGACTATCGAGCGGCATCTGCTATCAGTACCGGGCATTGCCGATGTGGTAAGCTTTGGTGGGGAAGAAAAAATCTACGAAATACAGATAGACCCTAAGCTCCTCACCCAATACAGGCTATCGGCCCTAGATGTATTTGACGCCGTGGCCAACAGCAATGTAAATGTTGGCGGCGACATCATTGAAAAGAGCGGACAGGCATATGTGGTTCGGGGCATAGGCTTGCACCAAAAAATTGAAGATATTGAAAACATAATCATTAGCCATCATAACGGAACACCAATCCTGGTAAAGCATGTAGGGGATGTGGTTGTTTCAGCAAAACCACGTCTCGGACAGGTAGGTCTTGACCTGCAGGACGACCTGTTACAAGGCATTGTGGTGATGCGCAGGGGCGAAAACCCCAGCGAGGTTATTGATAACCTCAAGAACAAAATAGAAGAGCTTAACACACGTATATTGCCATCCGACATTCGTCTGGATATATTTTATGACCGTTCAGACCTGGTAAATACCACAGTACGTACAGTTACCACCAACCTTATTGAGGGAATGATTCTTGTTTCTGCCATTGTTTTGCTCTTTATGGTAGGATGGAAAACCACCGTAATGGTTGTAGTAATTATACCCCTGTCGCTGCTTTTTGCCTTTATTATGTTGCGCATTCAGGGGCTGCCAGCCAACCTTATTTCAATGGGGGCTATCGATTTCGGGATCATCATTGATGGTGCTGTGGTGATGGTCGAAGGTCTTTATGTGACCCTGGATCAGAAAGCACGGAAGTTTGGCATGAAGCGTTTTAATAAGATGTCGAAGCTGGGAACCATCCGTAAAAGCGCCATCGAAATGGGGAAATCGGTGTTTTTTGCCAAGCTGATCATTATCGTTGCACTGCTCCCTATATTTTCTTTTCAGCAGGTGGAAGGTAAAATGTTCTCCCCTTTGGCTTTTACCCTTGGATATGCACTTATCGGAGCTTTGCTGTTTAGCCTTACCCTGGTACCGGCTATGGCAAGAATCCTGTTATACAAAAATGTACATGAGAAGCAAACCTGGTTTATCAGGGGAGTAAAAGCACATACCTACCGGATGTTTAACTTTGTTTACACCTATAAAAAGACAGGGATGGCCGTACTTGTCATTTTTACGGTATTCTGTTTTTATTCCACAAGATTTCTAGGAACAGAGTTCCTGCCTCATCTGAACGAAGGCGCTGTTTATGCACGTGCAACATTACCCAATAGTATCTCACTGGCTGAATCCGTGAAAATTACACGTGAGTTCAGAGAACGGCTGATGAAATTTGACGAGATTGAATATGTCTTGTCGCAAACAGGCCGTCCAAATGATGGCACTGACCCTACTGGGTTCTTCAATATTGAGTTTCATATTGAACTGAAGCCAGAGAGACAATGGGAAAGGAACATCTCCAAACATGCACTCATACATGAAATACAGGAATCGTTAGATATATATCCCGGCGTCAGCTTTGGATTCTCACAACCCATTATGGATAATGTGGAGGAGTTTGTATCAGGGGTGAAAAGTTCGTTGGTGATCAAGATATTCGGTGATGACCTCTATGAACTCGAAGACATTGCCGATGCCGTAGCATTTGAGATCGAAGATGTATATGGGATTGAAGATGTACTTGTATTCCGGAACATCGGGCAGCCTGAAATGCAAATCAGACTTGACCAGGAAAGAATGGCGTTTTATGGCGTGAACACAGCCGACTGCCAATCAGTAATAGAAATGGCTATTGGTGGTAAAACTGCCACACATTTTTATGATGGTGAGATGATCTTTGATACCCGAATCCGTTTTATGGAAGACTATAGAGGAACTGAAACTGATATTGCCAACATCTTGATACCTACAGCGATGGGAAGCAAAATACCGCTTAAGGAAATCGCTGATATCAGTTTCTTCTCAGGACCGGCTTTTATATACAGAGAATCAAACAACCGACATATCGCTGTAGGCTTTTCTGTGCGCGACCGGGATTTGGGAAGTGCGGTAGCCGAAGCTCAATTGAAGGTTGCCAGCAATGTGTCTGTTCCACGTGGGTATGAAATGGAATGGGCGGGTGAGTTCGAAAATAAAGAACGGGCAACAAAGAGACTCATGCAGATCGTGCCAATATCATTGCTGATCATATTCCTATTGTTATTTGTTACATTTAACAATCTTAAAGATAGCATAATAGCACTATCTACAATTATCTTTGCCATTGTGGGTGGAATTGTATCCCTGTTAATTACAGGCACCTATTTCGGCATATCTGCAGGTGTTGGATTCATCATATTATTCGGCGTTTGCGTGCTTAACGGTGTCATTCTGATCTCCGTATTTAAACAGAATATGCGTAATAAATTGTCTTTATACGATGCCATTCATCAGGGAGTAAAAGACCGTATCCGGCCAATCATCATGACGGCATTAATGGCATCTATGGGGTTGCTGCCTGCGGCTCTTTCTACACAGATTGGATCGGAAATACAAAAACCCCTGGCAATTGTTATCGTGGGAGGAATACTTGTAGCTATGGTATTAACCCTGTTATTCCTACCCCTGATATTTGAAATGGCTTATGCCAATGAAGAGAAAAATAAACCTCCGGTCAAACCTTAAACAGTTCTTTCAGGACTGTAACCTCCTCCGTCATTTTCTGAAAGAGTTTTCGGGTCTTGTCAGGCTCCTCATCCGTCAGAACCTCCATTTGCTTTGACAGATATGCCAGGTTGGTAAAGTCCAGGTTTAATGCAATGCCCTTAATTGTATGTGCTGCATTTTTTATTTGCTGAGAGTTGTTGTTTGATATCGCATCCGACAAGGTTATCATGTGATCGCCAAGGTTAGTAGCCGCCTGCTGCGCCAATACCAGTAGTGTAGCTTCCTCGATTGAGGTTCTCTCCACCAAAGCTTTGATATCAAAATGATCATCTCGTTTATGGCTGACTGTTTTGCCAGACGTGATGCCATCTCCGACTATTATGTTTCCATTTAAGTACTTGACAAGCATCCTGTAAATAGCATCCTTTTCTATTGGTTTGGTCAGAAAATCGTTCATGCCTGCGTTAATGCATCTCTCTTTTTCCTTGTTAAGTGTAAAAGCTGTAACGGCAATAATGGGTACGGGCTTGTCGACCTGATGGTTGAGTTCAATTTGCCTGATCATCCTGGTTGCTTCAAACCCATCCATTATAGGCATTTGAATATCCATGAAAATCATATCTACCTTGATTCTTTCAGCTACATTAACTGCCTGTCTGCCATTTGGCACTTCAACCACCTCAGATCCCGGGATCAACTGGTTTAATAAAGCCACTATGAGTGTCATGTTAAATGGTACATCTTCTGCTACCAGTATCAATGGTAAATA
>SKYG01000037.1 GCA_007128045.1 Bacteroidales bacterium
GCCTCCTAAGACTGACTATTACCAGGAAAAAGCGTCAAAACGTTTATTCAGGGACCCTGATGACAAATACATTGGAGGTGTTTGCGGTGGTCTGGGTGCATTTTTTCAGATTGATCCCACATGGATCCGCATCATCTTTTTAATTGGCATTTTTGCCGGTTTCGGCATCCTTCTGTATTTAATATTATGGATCGTCATCCCCAAAGCACGGTCAACAGCCGATAAGTTGGAAATGCGCGGAGAAAGAGTGAACCTGTCAACTATCGAGAAATCGATAAAGGAAGACCTGCAGGATATCAAAAAAAACCTGAAGGACATTTCTGAAGAAACCAGGGATGCATTCAAAAAAAAAAATCTAAACAGTAAACGGCACAATCCGCTGCAGGCATTTATTCTGGCCTTGGTAAACATCTTTGGCTTTCTGTTCAGGATAATTGCCGCTATTGTGGGTATTGTGGTGATTTTATTGGGTGTTATTCTTTTAACCGCTTTGATCACCGCCATATTTGTCGGCCCTGTCGGTTTCCATTCATCTGTTGACGCCTGGTTATTCACATTTCCGCATCTTCTGGATGTGATCTTCCTATCAAACTGGATGATTTATCTGGCAACAGCAGCTATTATTCTTACCATTGGCATACCCTTGATATTACTAATATTTGCAGGACTAAAGCTAATTTTCAATTTCGATATTACTGTCAGATATTTTGGTGCATTTATTTTCTTTTTGTGGATTACAGGACTGGCATTAGCCTTATTTGTCAGTATCAATGCAGCCAGAGAATTCGCGGCCCAGAGAAGTATTACAGAAGAATTTGTGCTTACTGTTTCACAGGATGAACCGTTATTCATTGACCTGTGTTCTACAACCCATGACTTAACATCAGTTCCTGATAACAAACACCTTATCATGGGTCTTTGGGATACCCGCCGGTTTGAGGAAACAGGGTTGATTCAAGGTATACCGAGATTAAGAATCCGAAAACACAACGATTCAGATATCAAGCTCATCATCACAAAGGAATCCAGAGGTGCCACCTATCATCTGGCGTCACAAAATACTGCCGGTATTATTTACAATTTCTCGCATAATGACGCCACATTATGTCTGGATCCATATTTCTCATTCTCCAAAGATGACAGATGGCGTGTACAAAAAGTATTTATTGAGTTATTAATTCCAAATGACATCGACTTGAAAACCAGCAGCGACCTGAAACAATGGTTGCTTTAAAAAAAATTGAATTCTTCCTTTGATTGAACAATTCCGGAAAAAATGTATTTTTGTTATAGACCAATATCAATTCCGGGGTTTGTGTTAACCGACCTCTACGATTAAATGTATTAAGCCCTGCTTATTCATGCTAAATCAGAAAGGTATTCTGCAAGAGTTTTTGAAAAAGGAAGATATCCTGAATGACTATCGTTTGGCCAGTGTAAGCCGGCAAGCCAGTTTACTGGGTCGCCGTGAAGTACTTACTGGCAAAGCTAAATTTGGCATCTTTGGCGATGGGAAGGAAGTACCTCAACTTGCCATGGCCAGGGTGTTTAAAGAAGGCGACTGGAGGTCAGGATATTATCGCGACCAGACATTTATGCTGGCCACCGGGATGGTCGACCTTGAAGAATTCTTCAGCCAGCTGTATGGTGATACCGACCTCTCGGCAAATCCATCGAACGGAGGTCGCATGATGAATAATCATTTTGGGACAAGAAGCCTCGATAATGACGGCAATTGGAAAGACCTTACAGCACAAAAAAATTCAGCTTCTGACATTTCACCCACAGCGGGACAGATGCCCAGGTCGCTTGGACTGGCACTGGCATCCAAACTATATCGCAACCTTGATGAGCTGCAAAGCCTTCGCGGTTTTAGCCGCCACGGTAATGAAGTGACCTTTGCAACTATTGGTGAGTCAAGTACCAGCGAGGGGCTTTTTTTTGAGACCCTGAATGCAGCAGCGGTTCTAAGAGTTCCTCTGGCGGTGTCAGTATGGGATGATGGGTACGGTATTAGTGTGCCGGTTGAACACCAAACCACCAAGAGCAGTATATCTGAAGCGCTCAAAGGATTTAAGAAGGAAACCGCAGACGATACCGGCATTTATATATTCACGGAAAAGGCCTGGAACTATGAAGGACTGATTAAAATGTATGAAGAAGGCATTGCGTTATGCCGCAAAGAACACGTTCCGGTACTTTTTCACATCACTGAGGCTACCCAGCCATCAGGACATTCAACCAGCGGATCTCATGAACGCTACAAATCAACAGAGAGACTTGAATGGGAAAAAGAATTTGACTGCTTGCCGCAAATGCGACAGTGGATCATCAAAAATGGGATTGCATCAGAGACAGAGTTGGATCAGATCGACAAGAATGCCATTTCGCGGGTAAAACAGGCCAAAAAGAAAGCCTGGGAACGTTTTCAAAACCCCATTATACAAAAGCGTACAGAATTTATACAGAAAGTAAATATCTCTACCTGTAAATGTCTTAAGACTGAAAAGATAAACGATCTTTTACAGAGCCTCGAAAGGATTGATGAACCAATTCAGAAAGATATTATTTCGACCGGTAAAAAGATTCTGCGTTTGATTTGCAACACTTGCGCACCTGATAAATCCCTGAAACAAATCATCACCCAGTGGTTGGAAGAAGAGTACAAATTCAGCCAGAAACGTTATTCCTCGCATCTGTATAGTGAATCCGTATCTTCTCCCCTGAGGGTACCTGAAGTAAACCCTCAATACGCAGAAGATACGCCTATGGTGAATGGGAGAGAAATACTAGTTGCCAATTTTGATAAGCTTTTGTCTGACCATCCGGAACTAATTATTTTCGGAGAAGATGTAGGCATAATCGGTGGAGTGAACCAGACACTAGAGGGCATGCAAAAAAAATATGGCCCTCTAAGAGTTTCTGACACTGGAATCAGGGAAGCATCCATCATCGGACAAGGTCTGGGGTTGGCCATGCGAGGGCTCAGGCCAATTGCCGAGATACAATATTTTGATTATCTGCTATATGGGTTACAAGTCATCAGCGATGATCTTGCAACATTACTGTATAGAACAGTTGGAGGGCAGAAGGCCCCCCTGATCATCAGTACGCGCGGACACAGACTTGAAGGCATATGGCATTCAGGCAGTCCGCTTAGCATGGTCATCAACTCTATCAGAGGGGTGCATGTTTTGGTGCCCAGAAATATGACCCAGGCGGCAGGATTTTACAACACCTTGTTAAGAAGCGATGACCCGGCCCTCGTTATTGAACCACTCAATGGCTACCGGCTTAAAGAAAAACTACCCTCAAATGTGGGCGAATTTACAGTTGCTTTAGGCAAACCAGAGATGCTTAGCACCGGAACAGATGTCACTTTGGTTACCTATGGATCCTGCATCAGAATTGCCCTGGATGCCATTGATCAACTCAATGAATTTGACATCAGCGTTGACCTCATAGATGTACAAACCCTGCTGCCATTCGACATCCACCATACCATCGTAGAGTCCCTAAAGAAAACCAACAAAATTGTATTCTTTGATGAAGACGTTCCAGGCGGCGCAACGGCATTTATGATGCAAAAAGTACTGGAAGAACAGCAAGGATACCAATACCTGGATGCAAAACCTGTCACAATTACAGCCAAAGACCATCGTGCCGCATATAGCTCAGACGGTGATTACTTTTCCAATCCCAACGCGGAAGACGTATTTGAAGCCATTTACCTGATGATGCACGAATATTCCCCAGCAAAATACCCGAAAATATTCTGACCAGCCCAACACCTCAACACCTCAACACCTCAACAACTCAACAATTCAACAACTCAACAATTCAACAAAATAGGGACCCCGCCCCTATTTTCTAGTAATTCTCCGCCAATTCTTCAAACCATTTTTGTGGGTGGCGACAAGCAGGGCAGTTTTTCAGGGCTTTTTCTCCTTCATAAACATAGCCGCACTTTTTGCAATACCATTTGGTTTTAACCGGTCGTTCATAAACAGTACCCTCTTTAACCCGCTTGAGGAGTTTCAGGTAACGGGCCTCATGCCCGGCTTCTACTTCGGCAACAAGTTTGAATGAGGTGGCTATTCGTCTGAACCCCTCTTCTTCAGCTATTCTGGCAAACTCAGGATAAAGATGAGTCCACTCTTCATTCTCACCTTCAGCAGCAGCTTCCAGATTCTCTGCAGTGGTTCCAAGCCTTCCGGCAGGATAAGCCGCAGTGATCTCCAGCATGCCACCCTCCAAAAACTCAAAAAAGGTTTTGGCATGCAGTTTTTCGTGATCAGCTGTTTCACGAAATATTGAGGCAATTTGTTCATAGCCCTCAGCACTCGCGATTTTGGCAAACATCTCATACCTCCTGGCAGCCTGTGACTCACCGGCAAAAGCTTTTAAAAGATTTTGCTCCGTTTGTGTTCCTTTAATACTTTTTTCTTCCATCTTGCTAATTATAGTTTAAGAATCCTGATTCATTATCTCTTCCCAGAAAGATAATTTTTTTTTGGAGCTTCAAAAATAGATGATTTCGGGAAGATTCCGACAAAAGCCTGGCACAAAAAAGCTCACAACGGCTTATTTATAAACGGTTTAAATAGCCTGTGACTGATTTTTTAACTGTGGAAAGTTCTGTAATTCAACCTTAAAATGCGTAAATCATTAGCCTGTATTATTCAGGCATGATATTCAGGTAAGATGCAAGGCGTAGGAAGCCGCAGACATAGTAGTTATTGTCCTATAAAATTTTGTTTTTTAGAAAAACTTCAGATTTGTTTGCAGCCTTGTGCTGCGATAGGAATAATGCAGGTAAGGGCTAATAAAGTATCTGAGACCGATCAGGGCCGGTAGATACAATATCTATATTTACCCCAACATACTCTTCGATGAATCTGATATAATCAAGTAAGGCTGCAGGCAACTCCTTAATACTTTTAAAGCGGCTCAGATCGGTTTTCCATCCTTTCATGCTGATGTAGGATGGCTTGAGATTGTTCTCATTATATACGGATGGGGGAAAATGGATTTTCTTCCCCTTATACAGGTAAGAAACACATAATTTGATTGCATCAAACTCATTTAGCACATCGGCTTTTGTCATGATCAGCCTGGTAACTCCGTTGATCATCACCGAATATTTGAGTGCTGGCAGATCCAACCACCCACATCGGCGAGGCCTCCCGGTGGTGGAACCAAATTCATTGCCATACTTTCTAAGCAAATCACCATCCTGATCGAATAATTCAGTAGGAAACGGACCACTGCCTACCCGGGTACAATAGGCCTTAAATATGCCAAACACTTCGCCAATACGCGATGGAGCCAGACCCAGCCCGGTGCAGGCTCCCGCGGCAATGGTATTTGACGATGTAACAAAGGGATAAAAACCGAAATCAATATCAAGCAATGTTCCTTGAGCGCCTTCTGCAAGCACCTTCTTGCCTTTGTCAAGTGCATGATTAACGTACACTTCGCTTTCAATATGCTTCAACGAGTTGATCAAAGCCAAACCATCAAACCATCGTGACTCATACATATCAAAACCCATCCCGTCAAAAAGAAAGTCATCAATATCATGACCCAGGCTCTTCGCTAATTCGAAATGGATATTTTTAAGGCTTTGATACTTGTCGGAGAAATCAGGCTCTTTTGTATCGGCAAGACGCAGCCCACAACGGGCAATTTTGTCAGTATATGCAGGCCCAATCCCTTTGAGTGTACTTCCGATTTTTGCGATTCCTTTATCTTGTTCGTACACCATGTCGAGCAGCCTGTGTGATGGCAAGATCAACTGTGCCCTGCAAGATACCATCAGGGATGTCGACAGTTGATCCCTGTCAATACCCAAACTATCTACCTCCAAACTGAAAGTCACCGGATCGATCACCACACCGTTTCCAATAATATTTAAACACCCCGGGTGGAAGATACCTGAGGGAATGGTATGTAAAACAAACTTTTTATTGTCAAACTCCAGGGTATGCCCGGCATTCGGGCCACCCTGAAAACGCGCTATAAGGTCATACCCAGGGGTTAGAACATCAACGATCTTACCTTTGCCTTCATCACCCCACTGTAGCCCAAGAAGCACATCCGCCTTTCCAGGAATATTCATGTTATTTTACCAGCAATTGAACATAAAAAAAGCCGCAAAATAACGGCTTAAAAAAATACTACCAAAAGTACAGGTTTTCCAGCAGAGCACAAACCATTTTTTTTTAATTCTTTTTGGTCTTATCACAATCTTTACATAATCCAAAAAACGCGAAAGAACGATGACTAACCTCAAATCCGGTAATATCTTCAACAGAATTTTGTATTTCCTGTAAACGTGGATCGCAAAACTCAAGCACGCGACCACAGTTAGTACAAACCAAATGGTCATGCTGCCTGTATTTGTATGACTTCTCGAATTGAGCAACATTCTTTCCAAACTGATGCTTCACAACCAGATTACAGCTCAAGAGCAACTCAATGGTATTATAAAGAGTAGCCCGGCTAACACGATATTTGTTATTCTTCATTTTGATATACAGAGATTCAACATCAAAATGACCTTCCGTAAGATATATTTCCCTTAAAATGGTAAATCGCTCAGGAGTTTTACGGTGTCCGTTGTTTTCAAGGTAAGAAGAGAAAATACTTTTCACCGTAGAAAAAACATCAGGTTCACTTTTATTGTCTTTCATCCCAAAAAATTTTTATTATCAGGCCTACATCTAGCGCCGGGTAAATACAAGTAACATCTTTAAGCCACCATTGAACAAATACCAATGCGGCTATCCTGCATTATCCATAAAAAGCAAATAAATCTTTATGATACAATGATTATCAGCACATAAAAGCATGTGCTCGAAAAAACTCATTGTTGTTTGCTTTTTACGAGAGCATTCTCTTCAGGCTATAAAGATATAAAAAAAAAATATTATTTGAAACGTTTATAAATAAAACGCTTAAGCGCTAATTATAAATTGATTAGGATATATCTTTGATGTCCTCTTTACCAATTCTGGTAACTTTCTGTATCCCTTTGATCTTCTTTAATTTGTTGATCAGGTTGTTAAGGTGCTGTGTATCGTAAATATACAACATAACAGTGCCTTCAAAAGTTCCTGCATTTGTATCGATATGGATATTTCGGATATTGATATTGTATTCACTGGAGATGATATTGGTAAGGTTCTGAAGCAACCCAACATCATCGAATCCCTTCACCTTGATGCCCGATAAGAAAGCGATAGATTTATTGCTGATCCACTTCGCCTTAACGATGCGATAAGCATATTTCGACATGAGTTGCAATGAGTTCGGGCAGTTATTTCTATGAATCTTTATCCCCTCATTGATGGTGACGAAACCGAACACATCATCGCCGGGTATAGGATTGCAGCAGGGAGACAGGGTATATGTCAGATTTTCCATGCTATCACCGATAAGCAGGGTATCAGGTTTGGTCTTCAGCTGTTGTCTGATGGGATCAGCAGTCTCAGGTTTAGCTGTTGGCGACTCTTTAGAGCGACCAAAAGTATTTTTCAGGAAGCTTAACATGCCCCTTTCCTGATCCGAAGCATAAGACTTTAGCTCTTTTTGCCCGATAAGTCCGATAGCCACATCATAATACAGATCCAGAGGAGCCTGTAGTTTAAAGTGTTTGACCAGCTTATCAATATTTTCCTGTGTATAAGGGATTTTAAGTTGTTTTAGCTTCCTTTCCAGTATTTCCTTGCCCTCTTCAGCCTGTCTCTTTCTTTCTTCCTTCAGTGCACTCTTGATTTTTCCCTTGGCCCTGGCTGTGTATACATATTGAAGCCAATCAGGTTTGGGAGATTGCTTTACTGAAGTGATTATTTCCACCTGATCTCCGCTTTTAAGTACATGGCTTAATGGAACCAGTTTATGATTTACTTTTGCACCCAAACAATGATTGCCAACCTGAGAGTGAATGCTATAGGCAAAATCCAGTGCAGTGGAGCTAATTGGAAGCGTGCGAAGCTCGCCTTTGGGAGTAAAGACGAAAATTTCATCAGAGAACAGGTTCAATTTGAAATCATCCATAAAGTCCAGAGCGTCGGCCTCTGAGGTCTTGAGTATCTCACGAATACGCTTCAGCCACTTATCTAATCCGCTTTCACCCGTTTTGGCCTCTTTATATTTCCAATGAGCTGCATAACCTTTTTCAGCAACTTCATCCATACGCTTTGTACGTATCTGAACTTCCACCCACTTACCTTGCTTGCTCATCACTGTGGTATGAAGTGACTCATATCCGTTTGCTTTTGGGGTGGAAATCCAGTCGCGTAGACGATCCGGATTTGGCCTGTAAATGTCTGTAACAATAGAATAGACTTTCCAGCAATCAGCCCGTTCTCTTTTTTCAGGGGTGTCAATTACAATACGTATAGCAAAGATGTCATACACCTCATCAAAAGAAATGCCTTTCTTTTCCATTTTTCCCCAGATCGAATTGATCGATTTTGTTCGTGCCTGAATCTGAAATTGCAGGTCTTCCTTTTGCAGGGCTCTCCTAATGGGCTGAATAAATGAACTGATGAATTTACTTCTTTCTTTTTCGGTATCTTCAAGCCTTTGAGATATTGATTGAAATGCCTCTGGCTCAGTATATTTCATAGCCAGGTCTTCAAGCTCACTCTTTATAACATGAAATCCAAGCCTATGTGCCAGCGGTGCAAACAGATACAGGGTTTCCTGGGCTACTTTTAATTGTTTTTTGGGAGGCAATGAATCCAATGTCCGCATATTGTGCAGACGATCAGCCAATTTGATGAGAATGACACGCACATCATCCGATAATGTCAGAAGCATTTTGCGGAAGTTCTCAGCCTGAACAGATGTGGTTTGATCAAAAATATCAGAAATCTTGGTCAATCCATCAATAATACGTGACACTTCTTCCCCGAAATACTCTGTGATATCAGATAATGTATAGTCAGTATCCTCGACCACATCATGAAGCAAGGAACAGACTACACTTGTAGCTCCAAGTCCGATTTCCTCAACCACGATCTGTCCAACGGAAATCGGATGATAAATATAGGGTTCACCACTCTTCCTCCGATGATTCTTATGAGCTTCAACTGCAAAATTAAATGCAGTCCGTATCTTTTTACGGTCTTCCTTGCTTGTGGTTGGACGACAGACCGAAAGCAAATTCCTGTAGCGTTTCAGAATCTCAATACGCTCCTGTTCATAATCAACTTCAGCCATATTCCAATTGACTTATTCAACATACCTGACAATACAAAAAAAACTGACGGGTATTATTATTCACCTGCATGATTGATAAACAGGTAACAATACCACATTACAAAGATAACTCAAAATCAGAGGAAATTCTAACTCCTGGAGTATTCTTTAAACATGTCAATCACCATCCCATCAGACAGTCCGATCTTTGGCACATAAATATTATCAATTTTTATTTGGCGCATGATAAACTGAAAAATCTGTCCTGCAGGAATAATCACATCTGCCCTGTCGGGCCTCATGCCAAGTTGCTGAATTCTTTCATCCAACGAAAATTTTCCCAAATCATTCAATGCAAATTCCAGCCTCTCTATGCTAAGAATATTGTCAGGTATCCGGCCATAAAGCTTGGTAATCTTGTTAATATTGCCGCCCGAGCCAACCAAAATAAAATCACTCTTCTTGATATTTAATGATTTGAGCCATTTTTTCATGGCAGTCCATTCATTTTTATCAACCTTGTTTTTCAACAAACGGACCGTTCCAATCTTAAAAGACCCCGAAGCAATTCTGTTATCTCCCTTAAGCAGGGAAATCTCCGTGCTACCACCACCTACATCAATAAACATAACGTACTTGGGGGCGTCATGAAAGTATTGATCACCCAATCCGCTTACCAGGCTGGCTTCCTGAAGTCCGTCAATAACTTCAATCTGTATCCCGGTTTCTTTCTCAATCTTACTGATGACCTCCTGTTGGTTAGTGGCTTCACGCATGGCAGCTGTGGCACATGCCTTCCAGGCCACAGGCTGATTGACTTCAATCAACAGTTTGAATGCCTGCATGGTTTTCAGGAGCTTGTCTGTTTTTTCCTGCGAAATGGTTCCACTGGTAAACACATCCTCCCCTAAACGTATGGGAATCCGTAGCAATGACGCCTTCTCAACAACGACTTGTCCGTTTTTGGAAAAGGCATTGGAAAAAAACAGCCTCACGGCATTGGTACCTATATCTATAGCTGCTAAAAGCATACTTCAATAGCTTATATTGTCTTAAAATATTCATAAATTGCCAATTGACTCCTCGTAAGGGGCTCTGAGGTTACCTGCCGGTAATTGTTTTTGCGTGTCTTTTCAAGAATCCGGGCTTTCACATTGTCTCGCCATTGTATATCCATCATCGTTCGCAGTTCAGCTTTTATCTGGTTATCCAGAATAGGACAACCAACCTCAATGCGATGGTCCAGGTTACGAACCATAAAATCGGCTGAAGATATAAAAAATCGTTCGTTGCCTCCATTGTGAAAAATAAATACACGTGAGTGCTCCAAAAACCGGTCTACGATACTGATAGCTTCAATATTCTCGCTCACCCCGGGAATTCCCGGCACCAGCACGCATATCCCTCTGATGATCAGTCTGCATTTCACCCCTGCCTGACTGGCTTTATATAGCTTATTGACAATCTCCTCATCCACCAGAGAATTCATTTTCAGCAGGATCTCGGCGCGGAGGCCCAGCCGTGCATTCCTTATCTCATTGTCGATCATCCGTAAAAAAAATCTTCTGGTTCGATAGGGAGATACAACCAGATGCTTGAAGTTACTATGTGATACCAGGGTTTTTTCTATCAACCCAAAAACTATTTCCACCTCCTGTGTTATCCTGGGATGACTTGTCAACAGGCTGTCGTCAGCATAAAGACGCGCTGTTTCTTCATTGAAGTTTCCGGTGCCGACATTGGCATACGATATCAATTCTTTTCCTTCACGCCGTTTTATAAGTATCAGCTTGGAGTGTACCTTTATACCAGAAATACCCTGAATGATCCTGACACCCTCCTCTTGCATCTTCTCCGCCCAGAAAATATTTGCCTGTTCATCGAAACGGGCCTGTAATTCCAAAAATACGGTTACATGCTTGCCGTTTCGGGCCGCATTGATCAAGGCGTTGATCACCTTAGAGTTCCTGGCAGCCCGGTAAATGGTCATTTTTATACTTTTCACCTTGGGATCAATAGAGGCTTCCCTTAACAGATCGATAATATAATGAAAAGATTGGTATGGAAAGTGTAGCATAACATCTTTCTCGCGCAATACACCAAGAATACTTCTGCTACCATCCAAATCAGGATGTTGCAAAGGGGGCATGGGTTCATATTCAAGATGTGCTCCGCCAAGATTGGGAAATGCCATGAAGTCCTTGGAATTATGATATCGGCCACCAGCAACGATATTGTCTTTTCCTGAAACCCTGAGCCGTTGTGTTAGTGTCTTAAACATCCTTTTTGGCATCTGCTGATCATATACAAACCTTACCGGCTTACCCTTTTTTCGTTGCTTTAAGCTATCTGACAACCTTTCAATAAAGCTTTTTGACACGTCATTGTCAATATCCAGCTCTGCATCCCGTGTAAGCTTGATGGTATATGCTTTATAATCATCAAAATCAAATATGGAAAACACCTCTGCCAGGTTAAAACGGATGACATCATCAAGCATAATTATATAGCTCTTTTCCGCTTCCCCGGGAAGCACCACAAAACGCGACACTACTGATGTGGGTACCTTGATCAAGGCGAAGTCCTCATTCGTCTTATCACCTTTCTTGATCAGGTGAATAGCCAGATAGATTGCCCTGTCACGAATAAAGGATGATCGTTTCAGGTTCTGAATCATCACAGGAAAAATATTCGGACGAACATGTTCGCGAAAAAACTCGCGGATAAACTCCTGCTGCGCTACAGTAAGCTGTTCCTCATTCACGAGAAATATATTTTCCCGCTCAAATTCCTTTAATAAGGTTTGATGAATTTGGTTGAACTGCTTTTGTTGCCGAAGATTGATCTCGTTGATTTTTTCAAGCAACTGCTCCGGGTCAAAGTTCAAAGCGTCAGGATCATCCCTTTTAAGTTCAATAAGCCTTCTGATGGTAGCAACACGAACACGAAAGAACTCATCCAGGTTGTTGGAGTATATGCCAAGAAAACGAAACCTCTCAGTAACTGGAACGCCTTCATCAGCGGCTTCCTGCAAAACACGTTCATTGAATGACAGCCAGCTTATTTCACGGTTTATTATTGGATATTCTTTTTTATCAGGCATGATCTCGGGTTTATAATAAAAACCTGCGTTAACTATTTCTTCAACATCTTGGGAGATATACAGAAATGCAGATTTGTGGTTGCCGTGGGCAGGTGACTCCAATGGTCTGTCTCGAAACCTATACAGACAACTCCGGTTGTTGGCATATAGTCTGACATATCAGTCAGAAACATACTGGCAAATTGAGTCATGGCGGGATTATGACCGACCATCATAACAACATCCTTATCATCTGGCAGACTCATGGCAAGATCATATAATTGCTCGGCATCCTGGTAATAGATATTGCTTTCTATCAATATCTCGTTTTGAGGATATCCCAGAACTTCTGCAAAAATAACCGCCGTTTCAAATGCCCGTATCGCATGACTCGAAACAATCAGATCAGGTATCACGGCGTTCCCGGATAGAAATTCTGCGACTAGTTTTGTCCTTTCTATTCCGGTCTGCAACAAAGGTCTCTCATGGTCTCTCAGCCCTGCGTGATCCCAGGAAGATTTGGCATGACGGACTAATAACAAGGTTTTAGGCATGGCTCTGTGGGTTTGAGTTGTGGGTTGTGGGTTGCGGGTTATGGGTTGCGGGTTGCGGGTTGTGGTGGTTGTGGTTCATAGCACCTGTCATCTCGAGCGTTAGCGAGAGATCCCCTACAGACCAAGGACTGCCAGGTAGCCAGGTTGCCGGACTGCCAGGTTGCCGGGTATCAGTTTGTCGGGTTTTTTCTCAGTGCTAATTGCTCAGCGCTGTGTTTTTGATTACCAGGTTGCCGGGTTGTCGCTAGCATCGTATCAACGCA